>JBDTTK010000359.1:0-5198 GCA_039930685.1 Bryobacteraceae bacterium
ACTTTATGGCAATGTACCTTTGCGGCGCATCGTTCGGCCCGCTGCTGACGGGAAAACTGAGCGATATGGCCGCCAAGCGCGCAATGGAGGCGGCGGGCGCCCTGAAGATGACGGAAGGCTTCCGGGCCATCGGGTTGCAGCAGGCGATGCTGGTAATTCCGGTCCTTTCCGTACTTTTGGCCGTCGTACTGTATATGGCTTCGCGAACCATCGTGGGCGACATCGGGAAGCGGGAAGCTCGGGCGCGCGCCGCAGTTGCCCCGTAGGGACCCTTGATAGGTAACCGGTGATAGGTAACCGGCAGTCGCTGGTCGACGCCATAAGCTATGGAGGAGTGTGCTTGTGCCTGGGCCGCTCCCTAAGTTGTTGATTTTGTTGTAGGCTGAAGTTTGGTTTCCATGTCCGCTATTATTCACCCGACACCTCCCCTGGAAAGACCCCCCGGCCCCTCGCCCGTTGCGGCTCCTCCGCCCGAGAAACCCCGCCGGAAGGTTGGCCTGTTTTTGGTGCTCGCGGTGATCGCTGGAGCCGCTGGTTATTGGGCGTACAGCACCAATGCCGCGAAACAGCAGGCAGCGCCGGTCGCGGGCATTCGGACTGCGAAGGCGGTAGCGGGTCCCCTGATCCAGACGACGCGAATTGCCGGCACCAGTTCGGCGCGTAAGTTTGCGAATGTTACGGCGCCGACAATGCGTGGACGTGAAGGCAGCGGCCAGATGAACATTTTGTTCATCGCCAAGAGCGGCACGCTCGTGAAAAAAGGCGACAAGCTGCTCGAAATCGACGCGCAAAGCATGCAGGATCACGTCGACGACCTGGCGGATACGATTCGGCAGGCGGCGTCCGATGTGCAGCGGCGGCAGGCGGAGCAAATGGTCGAATGGGAAGCGCTGCAACAAACCCTCCGCGTCAGCAAGGCGAACCTCGAAAAGGCGAACTGGGATTACAAGGCGCAGGAAGTCCGGTCGGACGTTGAGCGCGAATTGCTGAAGCTTTCCGTCGACGAGGCGAGCGCTCGTTACAAGCAGCAACTCAACGATGTTGCCAGCCGGAAGGCGTCGCAGGAAGCGGAAATCAAGATCCTCAAGATCACGGAAGAGCGCCATACGCGCCACCGCAACCGGCACGTCATCGACGTATCGCGGTTCAAGATCTTCGCTCCGATGGACGGCCTGGTCGTCATGCAGACCACCTTCCGGGGCGGCGAATTCACGCAAGTCCAGCAGGGCGACAACCTGAACCCCGGCCAATCGGTGATGCGCGTCGTCGACCTCCGCTCGATGCAGGTCGAGGCAAGCATTAACCAGTCGCAGACCAGCCTGCTCCGGATCGGGCAGCCGGTCACCGTGGGTTTGGATGCCTTCCCCGGAGTGCAACTCAAGGGGAAACTCTACAGCATCGGCGCGCTCGCGGTTGGCGGATGGCGGCAGCAATATTTCATCCGCAACGTCCCGGTCAGCATTTCGATCGAAGAATACAATCCGAAGGTCATTCCCGACCTGTCGGCGTTCGGCGACGTCGAAATTGGCCGCGACAAGGACGGCGTCCAGATTCCTCAGTCCGCCGTGGTCACGGAAGAGGGCAAGAGTTTCGTGATGCTGAAGACCGGGAACGGTTTTGAGAAACGCGCCGTTACGCTGGGCGAACACAACGCAACCAGCGTACTGGTCGAGTCCGGCCTTTCAGCGGGCGATGAAGTTCGCCTGATGAGCTAGGTCCGCCGCAGCGCCAGCAATAGAGCTTCGAGCAAGTCCTTTTCTTCTTCGGCAAACACCGTTCTGAGGTCGATGACGAGACGTTCGTTCTGGATCCGTGCAACTACCGGCGGATCGTTCCGCCGCAGAAGTCTTTCGATCGCTACCGCATCTCCATCGACGCAGATCAGCCACGTTGGCAGAGCCTGATCGGGCGTGGATCCACCTCCGACGACCGACTCGCCTGCCAGAACCTCAGCACCAGGTATGTTCGCGGCCAAGCGGATCGCCCGTTCGCGAATCTGATCGAGGCCCTGCGTGATCATGGCGAGCGCGGGAACCCGATCATGCTCCTCGAACAGGATTGCCTGGAGTGTTGCGCCCATCGCCTCGAGAATCAGTTTGTCGAGCCGCAAGGCGCGGAACATGGGATTGCGCCGCAACCTTGTGACCAGGTCGGCCCGCCCCGCGAGAAGGCCGGCCTGTGGCCCGCCCAGCAGTTTGTCGCCGGAGAACGAGACCAGGTCCACGCCGGCTTTGAGGCTTTCTCCCACCAGCGGTTCGGCAACGCCGTATGCGGTCAGGTCCACCAGGCAGCCGGAGCCAAGATCCTCATAGAGCGGAATGCCGCGCTCGCGCGCGAGCCCGCTTAGCTCGTCGAGAGTCGGCTTTGCAGTAAAGCCGCTCACATGGAAATTGCTCGGATGGACTCGCATGATCAGGCGGGTTCGATCCGTGATCGCGTCGCGATAATCCTCGATGCGCGTTCGATTCGTCGTCCCGACCTCGCGAAGGGCCGCTCCCGACCGCTGCATGATGTCCGGAATACGGAAGCCGTCGCCAATCTCGATCAGCTCGCCGCGCGAGACGATCGCTTCTCCACCCGCCGCGAGTTCATGCAGGGCGAGAAACACTGCGGCCGCATTGTTGTTAACCGCAATCGCCGGCGCACCGAGAAGGCGATCGAACAGGGTCGACAAATGGACGTCTCGCTTGCCGCGCCGTCCGGTTCCGAGGTCGTATTCGAGATTGGAGTAACCCGCAATGGGTGCGAGGGCGCCCAGCGGCGCGCGGCCGAGGTTCGTATGCAGGATGACGCCCGTCGCGTTGATGACGGGTTTAAGCGACGGCGCGCGAAGCCCCTGGAGAGATCGCGTCACCGCCTCTTCGACCGATTCCGCAGGTGAGCGGCCGGCACGAATTTCCGCCCGGAAGCGCTCGAGCACGCGGCGGGTTTCGGCGACGATCAACGTGTGCGGGTACCGCTCGGCGAGCCGCGACAGCACGTCATCGACAGCAGGCAGGTCGCGAAACGTCACAGGGGCGGGCGTCTTCTCGGACATCGCGCGTCCGCCTTACCTGCCTAGCATGGGAAAAAGTTCCCGCAAGTCCTTTTCGTCAGGCTGGCGGCCGTACTCGCAGAGTTCGAACGATTCGGCAAACTGGATGTTCGCGGCGGCGTCTCCGTACCACTTCTTCAGCGATGCGCGCACGGCGGGCGATGTGGTTTTCTTGCGCCGCCCGGACAGCCATTCGATGCGCGCCTTGGGATCGGCAGGGACCTTATCCACATCGCCATCGACCCACGGCAGCCACTCGTAAAACTGGGAGACATGGGCGTCGAGCGCGCGGATCTTCAAATCGATCACTTTGTCGATGCCGATCGCGATATCCGGCCGGAATGGCGCGGGCTTTTGAAAGCGGTCTTCAAAGTAGAGAAAAACCGGATTCTTCCGGAGGGGCGGCGTGTCCGGCGCGACGTTGGGGACGACGACCATGTAAGCGGCGTCCTGGATCAGTACGCCCGCATACCGGTGATCCGGATGATAGTCGTTTGGACGGGGGGCAATCACGATGTCGGCTTTCCACTCGCGGATTCGCCGGATCACTTGCAGCCGGATGTCCAGCGTCGGAAACAACTCGCCGTCGTGGTTATCGAAGACTTCGTAATCGATTCCCAATCGCCGCGCGGATTCCTGCGCTTCGGCGCGGCGGCGTTTGGCGAGCGCGCCTCCGCCCATGGACTGGTGTCCCGCGTCGCCATTGGTCAGCGACACGAACTTCACCTTGTGCCCCATTTTCGCGAACAATGCAGCCGTGCCGGCTGCGGAAATGTCGCAGTCGTCCGGGTGCGCTCCGAAGGCGATTACACGGATCTCAGCAGGCAAGAGAGCCGCCAAGGCAAAGAATAATAGTAGTTTCACAGGGTTCCAAACTCACCTTTCCAGGTTGCTTCGCGTCCGGCGTAGATCGACGTCCGGCCCAGGATCGCGATCAGAGTGCTGAGCCCGCTTCGCTCACCCACATTCTCCGGATCGTTGTTCTGGATTCGCGACAGAAAATTCTCGACGGCGTCGTAGGTAATGTCGCGTTTCGACGCGATCACTTCCGCTTCCTTGGAGCCGGATGGCGGATTGTGATGGATCAACCGTTCGCGCGAGGTCTCGAGGACGCCCTTCGTTCCGGTGAATTCCTCGCCCACCTTGCGGAAGGGCCGTGGCGTAATCTGATTGGCTTCGAAATTCACGTGGAAGCCGCCGGGGAACTCGTAGGCGACGGTCAGGTGGTCGAGGATATCCATCGTCGTCCGGATCTTGCGGCCACCCATGCCAACCGCCCGCGTCGGCAGTCCGTCGAGAAACCAATGCAGCACGTCGAGATTGTGGCAATCCTGCTCGACGAGGATGTCGCCCGAATAATCGCGGTAGCAGAACCAGTTCCGCAGCTTCTCGACGCTTTGGTCGTAGGGACGCCGCGTGAAGGGATCGCGGTCGATCCAGAATCCGCGGGCGTTGGCCAACTCCCCAATCGCGCCGGAGGTCAGTCGTTTATGGGCTTCGAGATAGACGGGACCGTACCGCTGCTGAAATCCAACTGCGATCGTTTTCCGGGGGTCTGCCTTGCGGGCAGCGGCAATGAAGCGCTTGACGCCGGGAAGGTCAACGCCGGCGGGCTTTTCGCAATAGATATGTTTCTTGGCGTCAACCGCTGCTTCAAACATCCGCGGATGTTCAAACGGCGGCGAGGCGATAAAGACGGCGTCGATGTCCGGAGCCGCCAGCATCTTTTCAAAATCGCGGAAGACGGTGGGCTTATCGAGCTTGAGGTCGGCGGTGGCTTTTTCGACGCGATCCGGAAAGAGATCGCAGAGCGCTGTCACGCGCGCCCGAGGATCGTTGTGAGCGATACGGCTATCGTGCGTGCCCCGTCCGCCGCATCCGATGAGACCGACGGAAATTTTTGAGTTCGCCTGCGAGCCTCGAACGAGGTGCGGCGCGAGGATGGTGAAACTGGTGGCAACCAGATCGCGGCGGGTGGGCTTCATGGTTGCGATCATGATATCTCTTTGCTTTGGCTGTCAGCACCCGACAGAGACTGTTCCGATGCCGCGCCCATGCGGATATCGCCAAGACGCGCTCCGGTCACGAGCAGCGCCACAAATCCGCCAATTAGCAGCGGGAGGGTCACGATTCCCCAGAGCACCAGCGAGAAACGCGCGGCTTC
>JBDTTK010000360.1:0-5191 GCA_039930685.1 Bryobacteraceae bacterium
GACCTCGCCCGGATCGATCGCTTCCCGCACGCCGGAGGGGCCCTTCGGCGGAACCTTGTCGTACGCGATCACCTTGAGGACAGACGCGCCGGATTGGAAGCGCATCATCTTTCCGCCGTTCGGCATGTCAATCGTCCCAATGTGTTTGAGGCCCAGCGTTTCCCCATAGAACTCTTTAGCCTTCGCGGCGTCCGAGACGAGAATCCCGATGTCGAGTCCGGGCTTGAGCATGTCGAGTCCGGAGGCACTTGCGGCAACGGCAGCCAGTATGAAGAAAGCGAGGAACAGAGTCGGCTTCATGGTTTCCTTCTATGGTAGCCGCGGCGGCCTACGATCTCACGACTTCGGTCAGACGCAGCATCTCGGCGTCCGTCGAATCGTTCGGCACGGAGCAGCCCGGCGCCAGGATAAACTTCGGTCCAACGGCCTTCCGTGCGGACGCCCATTGGCTCTTGAGCGTCGCCTTGTCGAGCTTGCGGTAGTTCACCTCGTCGATTCCGCCCATCAAAACCGCGGAGAACTTGGCACGCGCGTCCGTCATCTTGACGTGGGTCCCGTGCGTCGAGTAATTGACGACGGAGGTGGGCCAACCAGAATAAAAGCGATCCAGGTATACGTGGTCGCCGTGCAGATGGAGCGTATTCATCGGCGCGGAGTTCACCGCGTCAAGCATCATGCGGTCGAACGGCTCACTGAACCTCGCATAGTCCGCGGGCGGAAGAATCTCCGGTTGCGCGTTCGCGATCGCAAGAAAGATTCCGGACGCGCCCGCGGCAATGGCGCGCTTGGCATGGTCGGCTTCGGCTTTGGCGATCGATTCGAGCAAGTCGAGAAGCTGCTGCGGCTTTTCCGCTTTCATCTTGAGAACGTCTTTCGGCGACGACATCTTCTCCGCGACGTTCCAGGGATTGAACGCAGTTTCGAGGAAGTGCGCGCTCTTGCCGACTTCCTTGTGAATGATTTCGAGCGCCTTGATCTGCTCCGGATACGGATTGATCTTCGCGCCTTTCGGAAACTTGTAGTCGCTCATTACCTTGATGACATCCGTGTGGAAGCGGCGATGGAAGGCGAGCGTGCTGGCGGCGTGCGCCGCGCCGGGCTTGGCCTCGTCGAGGAAGTGATACCAGAAGCTGAACGGGCTGCGGTCCACGTCTTTGCCGGCGAGCGCGCGGTCGACGCGTTCGCGTGAGGTCAGGGCCGCCGGAGCGGCGTAAGCCGCGACCCCGGCGGTAAATAGAAACTGGCGGCGATTGAGCATTAGGATCCCCTCGGGATCTTTCGATCCTACCTCACGGCGTTGGGACTAACGCCGCAAATTCATCCTCCCGTTACCGAGTGTTCGCACAATTTTTGTCAGATCGTGACAAACGGCGTATAGCCTGAGGAACAGACTTCCAATCCACCTTAGGACAAACGGAGACACCGAATGATTTCAAGTTTCACCCGGGCGGCCGTGGCTGCCGCGATGTTCGCCGCAATTGCGGGGGCACAAAGTTCGCCGAGCCTGCGAATTCTGCTTCCCGAGCACACCCGCCTGCTGCAAGGCCAGCTCGTCGATCTCGTGATCGAGGTGAGGAATGCGACATCGGTCTCGTCACTGAAAGTGACCGCCGGGGGCACGGACCTGAGTGCGAAATTCGGCGCGCCGGTGAAAACGGACCTCGATTGCGACGGCTCCTCGGACTGGGTGGTGCGGGCAAACCTGCAATCGTTCGACATTCCGGGAACCGTCGCGGTGACGGCCTCGGCCTCCGCGGGTGGGATTGGCGTCAATGACTCGCGATCCATCCAGGTGCGGGAGTTCAATCCGCCGGCCGGGCAGCGCCGCAACGTCATTCTCTACATTGGCGATGCCATGGGAACCGCCTACCGCGATGCGGCGCGCCTGGTGTCTCGTTCCATTGTCGATGCGAATGGCAAGAGTTCTTTCCGCGAAGGCTATTTCGACAACCTTCTTGAAATGGACAAGATGCCGGTCAGCGGCATGTCGATGACCTACGGAACCGACGCCATCGTGCCGGATTCGGCAAACACCGGTTCGGCGTGGGCCACTGGCAACAAGACGTTCTCCGCTTCCGTCAATTCGCTTACCGACGGCACGGACTGCAAGTGGCGATTCAACGGCCAGCAGAACGCGGCGAACCTGCCCTTCATGCTGGACAATCCGCGCGTCGAGAATTTGTGGCAATACCTGAAGCGCCGCTACAACTACCGCACGGGAATCGTGACCACCGCGGCTGTCACGGATGCGACGCCGGCGGTCCAGGGCGCCTACAGCGCGTACCGTCAGGCGCGCCTTGAGATCGCTCGTCAGTATCGCGAAAATCCGATGCTGAAGGGAGCCCCCGCGTTTGACGTGATTATGGGCGGCGGAACCGACCCGTTCACCGCGGCGGGCCGCGCCGATAAGCGCGACCTCATCGGCGAGTTTCAGGCGATGGGCTACCGCTACGTAACCAACGCCACCGAATTGAGGAACGTCAGCTACGGCCAGCCGACTATCGGCTTGTTCAAGGGTTCGGCAAGACCGGCGACCTCTAGCAACGGGATCGCAACCGGTGACGTGAATATGGACGTGGCCTACGACAAGCTGGGTCTGCAACGCCCGGCCTCCGAGCCCCTGGTGGACTTTGCCGGTTATCCCGATCAGCCAATGCTCGACCTCATGACCCAGAAGGCGATCGAGGTGCTTTCCTCCAGCCTCACGCAGACGCCCTTCATCCTCATGGTCGAGGCGGCATCCATCGACAAACAGTCGCACCCCAATCAGGCGGCGGGCGTCATCTGGGACACCATCGAGTTCGACAAAGCGATCGGCGTCGGACGCGCATTTGCGGCCAAGCGCGCCAACAAGGACACCCTGATTGTCGTCACGGCGGATCACGACCAGTCGATGAGCATCATCGGCGTCAGCAACACGCCGGACGCCGAATACTTCGACCGCGCGAAGTCGCGGAAGGTGAGCTATACGACGGCTGCCGGCGATTCGAACTTCACGGTCTATGGCGATTCGTACTCGAACGCGCGCGCCGGGCTGCCGTTCATCAACTCCAGTACGGGATCCTCGAACAATGGCGGCGCTTTGGCGATGCCCGGTTCGTTCGCGCCGGTGAACGTCTCGGATCCTCCGGAGACCAGCACCTATGTGACGTACTCCGGCCTGCCGTACTATACGCTCGATTCGAAGACCGGCTATCCGACCAATTCCGGTCCCAATACGCGACGCTTGGCGGTCGGCTTCCGCACCGGCGATCATACCGGTTCGAGCGTGCCGGTAACGGCCGAAGGCCCGGGCGCCCTGCTCTTCAATGGCTACATGGATCAGAGCGACATCTTCTTCAAAATGGCAACCTCGCTTTCGGTTGATACAACCGATCTCGACAAAGCCGTGGAGTTGATGATGAACCCGCAGTATCCCAAAACGTTCGGAAAATAAGGAACGAATGCGGTATTACGTACTCGTGCTGCTGGCGGCCATCGCGCCGCCGGCAGCGCTTTTTTCGCAGTCGCCTCAATCAGCGCCGGTTTCCCAAGCGGACCCTCAGGTCCGGGGCGGAAAGTTCTCGTGGGCGTTCCTCACGGCGGAACCCGCCGGGGCGAAGCGGCTGCTCGGCCAGCCTGTTGTCGTCGCGGATTTTGGCGTCGACTTCCAGTCGTACCAATACCAGATCGACAACAAGGATCACGATGACGTTTCGCACCTCGTCGTCTTCCGAAAATCCACCGGAGCCTTGGTCAGCGTCACCCGCAACTACGATCCAGAGCGCGCCGTCGACGCCTTCTTTCCCACTGCGGAGACCGAAGTCCACAGCAATCCCGATCCGCATGGAAAATTCGATATTCTCGTGCGGCGGCTCCCCGGAGGATGGCTGCTCTTTGCAATGGGAATCAGCGACGCGGGCAAACCCACCGGGCAAATCGTTCTTATGCGCCGGAGCGAGGTCAGGTTCTTCTATTCCTGGCTCGACGGGCAACTCGCCACCAAGTAACTACAGGACCTGGTTCGGGCGCTGGCGGATTTCGAGGCAGCCTTTGCCGGTCGGGAGCATCTTGCCGGGATTGAGCCGGCACTTCGGATCGAACAGATTCTTGAAGCTCCGGATGGTATTCAGTGTCTCGTCAGAGAACTGGTGCGCCATCAGTTCCATCTTCTCCATGCCGACGCCGTGTTCGCCTGTGATGGATCCGCCGACAGCGATGCAGTGCTTCAGAATCGCGTCGCCGGCCTCTTTGGCGCGAGCAAGCTCTCCGGGCTTGCGAGGGTCGAACAGAATGATCGGATGCATGTTGCCGTCGCCTGCGTGGAAGATATTCGAGATCGTGAGGCTAAACTCTTCACTGATCTCGTGGATGCGCCGAAGTGTGGACGCGATCTGGCCGCGCGGTACGACTCCGTCCTGCACGTAGTAGCTGGGGCTCACGCGCCCCACGGCGCCGAACGCGTTCTTGCGGCCTTTCCATAGCAGGTCTCGCTCTTCATTCGAGCGGGCGACGCGGAATTCCCGCGCCTTGCAACTCATACAGGCTTCCCGGACCTGCTCGACCTGTTCTTCAACCGCCTCGCGGAGGCCTTCGAGCTCAATGAGCAGGACCGCCGAGGCGTCCATCGGATAGCCGGCGTGGGTCGCTTCTTCGACCATTCGAAGCATCACGCCGTCCAGCATTTCGACCGCGACCGGCGTAATTGCGCGGCGCGTGATCTCCGCCACGGAATCGCCCGCATGAGACGGATCGTCATAGATGACCAGAATCGTCTTGACCGCTTCCGGCTGCCGCACCAGGCGCACCGTGATTTTCGTGACCAACGCCAGCGTACCCTCCGAGCCCACGAGCAACCCCGTGAGGTCGTAGCCATCGGACTCCTGCGTCCGGATGATCGAGCCGTCCGGTAGAACCGCCTCCAGCGCGAGGACGTGGTTGGTGGTGACGCCATAGGCCAGCGTGTGCGGACCACCGGCATTTTCGGCGACATTGCCGCCAATGGTGCAAGCGCGCTGGCTCGACGGGTCCGGCGCGTAGAAATAGCCGTCGGCTTGCACCGCGCCTGTAATGTCGAGGTTCACGACGCCGGGTTCGAGTACGGCGCGTTCGTTTGCCAGGTCGATTTCGAGAATGCGGTTCATGCGCGCGAACGAGATCATCACCCCGCCTGCTCGCGCGATCGCGCCGCCCGAAAGCCCGGTTCCCGCGC
>JBDTTK010000361.1:0-5177 GCA_039930685.1 Bryobacteraceae bacterium
CGGCGTGGTGATTGACGTGGATGAGGCGACCGGAAAGGCGCGATCCATGAAGAGGGTTACGGCGATCGGTTAAACGGGCGCCCCGTGCAGGAATCGGCGTCTTGGCATACAATGCCAGAGACATGACGCGAACCTTCTTCACATCGATTTTGCTCGGGGCCCTGGGCCTCGCGGGCGCTTTGAGCGCACAAACCGGCGATTGGGGCGTCGGGCTCATCAACGATTACGCAGTCACGCCCAACGTCACGTATCTGACCGCGAACAATTACGCCGACAAACTGGACGTCTATCGCCCGCGTCATGCGGCCGGACCGACCCCGACGTTAATCTACATCCACGGCGGCGGCTGGGTCGGCGGGACCAAGGAAGGTTCCGTGATGCAGATCATGCCGTACCTGCAGATGGGTTGGGCGGTGGTCAACGTCGAATACCGGCTTGGCGCGGTTTCACTGGGACCGGCAGCTGTCGAAGATTGCCTTTGTTCGCTCAAATGGGTGATCCGGAATGCAAAGCAGTACAACTTCGACACGAGTAAGATCGTGGTCACGGGAAATTCGGCGGGCGGACATTTGTCGTTGACGACTGGAATGCTCGGCGAGACGGACCTCCATCGCGAATGCCCCGGCAATGAGCAGTTGAAGGTCGCCGCGATCGTGAACTGGTACGGGATCACGGATGTGGCCGATCTGCTCGACGGACCGAATCAGAAGAGCTACGCGGTGGCATGGCTTGGGAGCATGCCTAACCGGAATGAGATTGCCAAGCGGGTTTCGCCATTGGAGTATGTCCGCAAGGGGCAGCCGCCGGTGATTACAATCCACGGCGATGCCGATCCGACGGTGCCCTATCAGCACGCAATCCGGCTGCATGCGGCGCTCGAGAAAGCGGGCGTTCCAAACCGGCTGGTTACAATTCCGGGCGGAAAGCACGGTGGATTTCCGGCTGGAGAGAATCTACGGGCCTTCACCGCGATACGTGAATTTCTTTCCGAACAAGGATTACCCGCAAAATAGACCCTATTACTTGCGCGGTAAACCTCTCGGGTCTGAGTACCAAAAAGCAAATAATTGCGACATTTGGTACCTAGATGGACTCAAGTTTTGCTCCTACTGCTCCGATACGAAGAGCAGCGGGATTAGGTCGTTCCACTGGTTCAAGTCTGGACACGGCTGTTTCCCTGGCCCGGAATTAGAAGTATGAGCCAGAAAACATCCATCGAGATGGTCCTGTGGCTTGCCCTGCCCTTTGTGGGAGCGTGCGTCTGGATTGAACTCGCTGTCGATCAGACCGCGGTCCGCTTGGTGCTGGGAGCTGTGGCCCTCCTTGGATTGCTACCGGCGTCCGTCCTCCTGCGGCATAGACGGCGCCTCCTGGGTTCGCGCGTCGCGGAACGCGAATTGCGAGTCAGCGAACGGCGGTATAGGCGCCTGTTTGAAAATGTCATCGAAGGAATTTACCAATCCACCCCAAATGGACGTATCATTTCAGCGAATCCAGCTTTGGCAAAGATGCTGGGCTACGATTCGGTGGATGAATTGAGGAATGTGGATATCGCGGCAGGAATCTATTCGGATTCCGACGAACGCGACTACCTACTGCGCAAGATGGATCAGGATGGCGAACTACGGAACATTGAGATCATCCTGAAGCGCAAGACGGCACGTTCATCACTGTGCTCGAGAACGGCCGGCGGGTAATCGACGAACATACCGGCGAGGTCTTCCACGAAGGCACGCTTACCGATATTTCCGACCGCAAGCACGCAGAGCGTGAATTATTGCGATACACCTTCGAAGTGGAGGTGGCGCGCCGGCGCATGGAGGACCAGGCCCTTCAGGTCCGCGAACAAGCGGAGCAACTTCTGCTTGCGAGAGATGCCGCGCTCGAGGCATCCCGCCTGAAGAGCGAATTCCTGGCGAACGTCAGCCACGAGATTCGCACTCCGATGAACGGCATCATCGGCATGACGCATTTACTCCTCGACACAGGACTGAACGGGGAGCAGAAGGAGTTTGCCAATACCGTCCGATCTTCGGCGGATTACCTGCTGGCGATCATCAACGACATTCTGGATTTCTCGAAGATCGAAGCGGGCCGAATGGAACTGCACGACTCGGAGTTCGCTCTCCGCGATCTGGTCGATGGGGTCGTGGACCTATTAGCGGAACGGGCCTGCCAAAAAGATCTCGAACTATTGTGCCGCGTGGAACGCGACCTTCCGGAGCGGTGGATTGGCGACGCGGGCCGATTACGACAGGTTCTTACGAACCTGGTCGGCAATGCAATCAAATTCACCGAGGTGGGGTTCGTGCGGATCGAGGTTCGCTCGGGGGACTCCGGGGCTTTGTCCTTTGAAGTCGAAGATTCCGGAATTGGCATTGAACCCGCATCCGCCGGAAAGCTATTTCAGCCGTTTTATCAGGCCGACGGATCGAGCACACGCCGGTTCGGCGGCACCGGTCTCGGCCTGTCGATCTCCCGGCAGATCGTCGAATCCATGGGCGGCGAGATCCAAGTGGATAGCCGGCCCGGGCAGGGCTCCACGTTTCGTTTCGGGGTCCGACTGGCGCTGTCACCGGAGCAACCGATTGCCCCGCAATGGCCCAAAGTGAAGGACCTTTCCGCCCTCGTGGCGGAACCGCATCCGGCCGCGCGGCAACTGCTGCGGCAGATGTTAGAAGCCACCGGTTTTCGAGTCGTCGAGTCGGCCAACGCCGAGGAAACCGTCGACCGCATCCAACTCCAGAACTTCGACATCGTCTTTGCCGACGCTAGGATGAGCGGGAGGCTGCGGAAGATCCTGGCACGAGCCAGACTGGTTCTGCTCGCCGGCGTCGGCCATCGAAAGCCAGTTGATGCTCCTCACGCACCAATTCTCCAGAAGCCGGTTCACGAGCAGGCGCTGCGCCAACTGCTTTGCCAACTGTTCTCCGAGGATTCGGCGCAGACCGCACTACGAAATCTCGGCGGAATTCTCGGCTCGGTCTCCGCGGTGACGCCCAGTGGAGGCAGGGTTCTTCTGGCCGAGGACAATCCGGTGAACCAGCGAGTTGCTGCCTACATGATCGAGCGCCGAGGTTTCGCTGTCGACTTTGCCCACAATGGCGCCGACGCGGTCCGCCTCGCGCTCGAACGACCCTATAAGCTGATTTTCATGGATTGCGAAATGCCTTTGATGGATGGACTGGAAGCAACCAGACGCATTCGCGAGGCGGACTCAAACGGCCGCCGGGTTGCGGTCGTTGCAATGACCGGCCGAGCCTTGAGCGGAGACCGGGAACGCTGTCTGCATGCGGGTATGGACGATTACCTCAGCAAACCCATCGACCCGGCCGAATTGGAGCGCGTCCTCGACCGGTGGACCTCCACCGAGGCGCGGGCCGTTCCCGAAGGACGCTAGCCGCACCGGACATCGGAAGCTTCGGTGCGAAGATCAAAAGGATGCGCACTGGGTTTTCGCCCTCCCTTAAAGTCTTCTCGGAAAGATCTGTTCGGCGCTGGTTGCCGTTAGCCTTCGTTGCGCTCGTCCTGCTCTTTCTGGTCTTCAATCGCGGAGCCTACCGGGGCTACTTTCCAGACGACGACCTCGACAACATGGGCAACGCCCGCGGCCTGGACCTGCGCTACGCCACCGTGAAATTGCTGTCTCCGGCCCTTGATACCTCCAATTTTCGTCCCGCGGCGTTTTTCTACTACATCGCGATGACCCGGACCGCTGGCTTTGACTTTAAGAAGTACATCGCGGTGTTGCATGTTCTCCATCTATTCAACGCATGGCTCTTGTGGTGCCTCGTGCGGCGCTTGGGGCTGAATGCCTGGCAGTCCGGTGCCGGGGTTCTCTTCTTTACCCTGCATATGGCTGCGTTCGATATTTACTGGAAGCCGATGTACGTGTTCGACCTGATGTGCGGAACGTTCACCCTGTTAACGCTGAATGCGTATCTGCGCGGATGGCTGATCGCGTCCATCCTCTCGTTCTGGCTGGCGTTCAAATGCAAAGAGATCGTGGTCTTCCTACCGTTGGCTTTAGCGGCGATCGAAATCCAGTGGCCGACCGCCAAGGGACCCTCCCGCTGGTGGCGCCTGGCGCCGTTTTTCGCGATCTCTTTGAGCTTCGGCCTGCAGGCCATGCTGCGCAATCCTGCGTCGACTGGGAACTACCATCTGCAAATTACACTCCCGGCCATCGCCAAGTCGTTGCTCTTCTACTCGTCCGAATGGCTTCTGATTCCGAAGCTCGGGATGGGTTTGTTCCTGCTCTTGTTCGTTGTGAATGACCCACGTTTCCGCCTGGGGATGTTGCTGCTTCTGTTGCTGTCCGCGCCCATGCTGTTTCTACCGGAGCGGCTCTTTGCGGCCTACATCTACGTTCCCTTGATTGGGTTATCGGTGGCCTTGGCATCCCTCCTGCGCGGACGTACGGGCCTGATCGCGGCGGTTGTGTTCTTCATCGCCTGGCTGCCTTGGGATCACGCCACGATGAGGAGCAAGCGAAAGACCGCGCTGGCGGCGGCGAACGAAGCGCGGGCATGGGTCGAAACCGCGGTGCCGTGGGCCAAGGCCCATCCGGCGGTGGACACCTACATCTACGATGGCGCACCGGTGGGCATGAACCCATGGGGCCTCCGCGGGGCGTTGCTTAATCTGAATGCGCACACCGTGCCTACGATCGTCGCGGCGGATGGGGACTTGCATGAAGCTGTCAAGAGCGATAACCTCGCCGTCCTGGTCTGGGACGCTCCGCACCGAAAGCTGGACATCATCGCGCGCTCTCCGAAGACGCCGGAAGCATCCTACCTGACGATTTCGCCGACGACACCGATCTGGCAACTCGGCGACGGCTGGATGGCTCGCGAGGGCGCCTACCGCTGGTCCAAGCCGGTCGCCTCAGCGCGGCTCAGGCGGCCAGACAACGCTCAGGAGTTTGACGCGGTGGTCAATGTGTCCCCCGCATACCTGGAGGCGGTCCACGAGGCGAACCTGACGGTCTTACTCGATGGCCAGGCGGTCGCGCAGCAAGCCTTCAACAAGACAGGATGGCTGGTCATGCGCTGGCCGATTCCGGCGGCGCCGGCCGGGCCTGTGAACGTGGAGTTCCGCATCTCGCCGGTATTCCATCCGAATGCCGCCGACGCATCCATCGAATATGGGCTACCCTTCGGCGGATTTGGCTTTCC
>JBDTTK010000362.1:0-5169 GCA_039930685.1 Bryobacteraceae bacterium
AATGCGTAATCCCGGCGTCCAGATTCGAGAAATACGCCAGCGGAAGCGCGGCCAACAGCGGCGGAACGCCAGCCGCCAGCGCTGCTGCTAGAAAGCCCGGATACAACGCCGTCACGTGCGCCGTCATGCTCGCGAACGTGTAGTGCAAGTACAGGTACGCCAGGACGATCGCGACGAGCGCCGCGCCCCAAGGCCAACCCGCCATCTGACCGAATAGCGCGCCGGACAGCACCTTGATGACGCCGCCCTCGTTCAGCGCATCCGACATCATCACCAACGGCGCGAACCAGATGAGTGCGTCCCAAGCCTTGCGTTCGGCCAGCAAGTCATCCCACGTCAGCACGTCCGCGAGCAGCAGGGCTGACAATCCGGCCAGGGCGACAAACGTATTCGGTATGCGGTGCCATGGCGACAGCACCCAACCCAGCATCACGCAGAACATGATCGCCACCAACCAGCGTTCCCGGCGCAGCATCGGGCCGATACGCGCGAGTTCCGAGGCCGCGAGTTCTCGCGCCGGAGTGGTGTCGAGAATTTCCGGAGGAAAGAATCTGAAGATGATCCATGGCACGATCGCCAGCGTCAGAAACCCCGGAACGCTTGCGCCGATGAACCAGCGCATCCACGTCAGCTCCACGTGGCCAATCTTCATCGCAAACTCCGCGATCAGTGGATTCGCCGCCATGCCGGTCAGGAAGATCGCGGATGCTGTATACGTCGCGTGAAATGACACCAGCATCAGGAACGTTCCGATCTTCGCCGCGGACTCGCCCGGCTCGGAGCCGAACGCCGACGCGACGCTCCGCACAATCGGGAACAGCACGCCGCCCCCGCGTGCGGTATCCGAAGGAACGAACGGAGCCAGTGCCACGTCGGTCGCGGCGATCGAATACCCAAGTGCCAACGGGCTCCGTGCGAATCGCTGGATGAAGAGAAAGCCCACGCGCGTTCCAAAGCCGGTCACCGTAACTGCGCGCGCGAATAAGAAAGCTGTGAAGACGAGCCAGACCGTCAGGTTCGCAAACCCAGACAGCACTTTCGCCGGCGGCAGAGTCCGCGTCAATGCGAGCACGGTCATTGCGACCACTACGCTGACGCCCATCGGAACGGGCTGCGCCACCAGCGCCACGATCGTCGCAACAAACACCGCCAGTAAATGCGACTGCGCCGCGGTTAGCCCTGGAAGCGGCAGCAAATAGAGCGCGATCCCGGGAACCAGGACGGCTGCCCAGCGCAGCGGACGCATGCCGGCAGGCGTCCGGCCCGCCGGACGATGTTGCTCATCAGGCAAGACTCTTAGCTTAGACCGAATCCCGCGCGAGTCGGCGTGCCTCGCTACCATAGAGAAAGATGACCCCACACGACTCCAAGCGCCGGGTACACGTGCGCCGCGTCGACGAGGTGCAGACCCTCGACGAACTGTTTCTGCATTGCCTTCCAGCATTCGGCGGAGCGTATCTGCGCCGCATTTACACCATCCTCGATCGCGCCATCGGAATGGGCTGCCCACTGACGCTCGCGATTTCCGGACCCGTCACCGTATCCGGTCAGCATCAGGCTTGGCTGCTTCCGCTGCTCGAAACCGGATGGATCGCATACCTCTCGACCACCGACGCAGTCTGCTACCACGACGGCCACCGAAGCCTCGACGGACACCGCGATCCGATCCACGAGGTGCCGATCTTCGGCGACGACGGCGCGCTCCGCGACGAGAAGACGATCCGCGTGACGGACATGGCTTTCGACGAAGAGGTCCTGCTCGACCAGGACCGCTTCCTGTCGGCGCTGCTCTCGCTCAAAGAGTTTCAGCACAAGATGACCGGCACCGAACTGCGGTATCGGCTCGGCGCGCACTTCGCGACGCAGGAACACAAGAACAACGTACCCGCCGGGCTGCTCTCGACGTGCCACCGTCTGGCGATTCCGATCTTTGTCGGTGCGCCCGGCGACGGCAGTGTGTTCCTGAATTCGATGAAGCTCTGGGCGATGCGCGAAGCGGGCCTGATTCCGGAGTACGGCTTCGACCTCGATTTGCACGCGGAGATTTTCGAGGCTTGCGCCTATCATCGCTGGGGCCTGTTCGACAGTCCGGCGAAAGCCCTCGGAACCGTAATCCTCGGCGGCGGCGTTCCGAAGAATTACAACCTGCAGCCGGAACCCGCCCTCGGCCAGGTCCTCGGACTGCCCGATGTCCGCGGCTATGAGTTCGACGTGCAGATTGTCACGGCGCCAGTGACGGATGGCTCGCTGTCGTCGTGCCCTCCGGGCGAGGCGGTGACGTGGGGCAAAGTCGACAAGGATACGTACCTGCAGTCGACCGAAAGCATGCAGGCGGACTACTCGACCGTCGTTCCATTCCTCGTCAAAGCCCTGCTCGACAACCGCGCACGCTACGCGGCAAAGGCCAGGGACATCGGCGAAGCGAAGCTGTTCGCCGACGAGCCGAAAGCCAAAGGCTACTTGCGTCCGCGCGAGGGCTACCGCCTTTTCGCCGAACGCGAGGAGTTATGCGCGTCGTTGCGGAAGAGTGTCCGCGAGAATGAGGCGTGGCTAATGGAGAGTCTCCGGTATCCGCTGCCGCAGTGACCGCGCTACCACTACAAACCGGCGTCCTTCGCGATTCGATTCGCCAAACCGGGCTTCACGGCCTGATTGCCATGCACCGGAACCGACAGAATCTTGCGCTCGCTCACTTTCGAATACACGTGATGGCTGCCGCGGATTCGCGGCAGTTTCCAACCGGCGCTTTCGAGAATGCGGCAGAGCTCCGGGCCGCTGACAGGCTTCAAACAGCGATGTCCAAGATCTGGACGTTCGCTTCCGGTTGAATGCCTGTTTCCTGCATGACTTCGAGCACGGCGGAAATCGCCTCGCGGATGTTTTCCATCAACTCGGCCACAGATTCGCCTTGTGAGTAGCATCCAGGCAGCGCGGGAACTTCTCCCCAGAATCCACCGTCCGGCTCCTCATGGATGACCACAGCGTACTTGCGCACGACCCTATTTTCACACACGCCAAAGCGTCGACCAATTACCAGACCTGCCGCAACTCCGTTACATCGATATTCGGCCGATCGGTGTTGTTGGTCCCAACGACGCCGCCTGTCGGCGCGTGCACGTAGTAGTAATTCTTGCCGGACACCGCTTCGTACCGCTCACCCGTATACGGATCCTCTAATCGCACTCGCCCGCGATTCACATCGGACCGCCGTTCGGAAATCCGATCATTCGACTGCTGACGCGCCCAATACGAATCGTTCCGAAGTTTCGAAACGTAGTCGTTCGTCTCCCTCGTAATCTGGCTGACCTTCGCCGTCGTACCCTGCTGCGCGCGAACCCAATCGCCGTTGGGCGCATACGTCTGCTGCCCGTGCTCCTGTACCGCCAACGCGATATTCACCTGGTCCGCAGGTGCTGCCCAACCTCCGAGGACCAGCGGAAACCAGGAGCCCGTGCCTGAGATCAGCGTCCCCTGCGTTCCCGCGAGCAGGGTGCCGACATACTTCTGGCCGCCGCGTTCGAACTGGAATGAAATCTCGCCGTACGTCACGGCCTGTTGCACGCCCGCCACTGCATATCGTTGCAGTACGGCCGCCATCTGCTGTTGGAGGTCGGTTCTGTTCCTACGGTCGACAATCTGCACGTTGATTCCGGGCAGGTAGAATCGCCGCAGCACAAACTCCGCAAACTGGACTCCCGTCATGTAGGCTGCCGTCGGCGCGGACGGATTGTTGTACGCTGGCATCCCCTGCACCGGCAGAATGAAAATTCCCGGCAGTTGCGGCTCATGCAACCACAGCGTAATCCGCCCGTCCGGCGAGTTGAGTTTGAGCCATTGCTTGACATCCACGGCCGACCGCCGGAACGTCCCGCCCTGCACGTTCCATCCCGCGGGGACCTCCACCGTAAAGGCGCCCTCTTTTGGGTCGGTGAATCGCTGGTAGCGTAGGTTCGGCGCCGATGCCGCCGCGCCCGCCGACTGGCCGCCGGCCTGGCCGGGTGCGCCCGTCACCGTAAAGCTCTGGACCACGCGGATCAAATCATTCTTGCGAGGCTCATACTGGAACTCCGGAGCGCCAATCGCAAACAGCATTCCGGACCCCTGCTGGATCGAGACGAGCATACTGGCTTTGCAATCGCCCCATCGACCGCTGTATTCCAGTTGTCCGACCGCGTCGCCTGCCCGCCGCTCGCGGACCTGCCCCAGCTTCGCGCGGCCGAACACCGATGCGAACTTCGCTGGGACATTCTGCATCCATTGCCTGGCGCCGACACTTGTCTTCTCGAAAAAGGCATGAATCAGGACTACCGACGACCCGTCCGGGCTGTGGGCGTAAACGGTCTTGTCGTCCGGTGTTTCTACGACCCAGCCCTGCGGATGCGAGATCCGGAACCCGTGCTTGTCGTCATGCTGAATCCAGTTCTGTGCGGATGCGGGTCCCGCGGCAGTCAGCGCTCCAAAGAACGTCGCCAGCATCGCCACCTTGATTCGCCTCATGTTCGCCATATCCTTTCGGTCAACGCCTACACATAAGACCGCGTAATCCGGCGGCATTTCGCCTCAACCATCTGAAGCGGGGCTACAATCCGTATAGTAATCGATGCTTCGCCGAATGCTGTTCCTAATCCCGGGCCTGATGCTGGCCCACCCCATGGGGAATTTCAGCGTCAGTCACTACACCCATCTGGAAGTCCGGGGGCAGGGGATTGAGGCTCGCTACGTGCTCGACCTGGCGGAAGTCCCGACCTTCGAAGTCCTGCGCGACTGGAAACTGGGCGCGAAGAGCTCGCGCGCCGAACTGCTCGCCAAAGGCCGGGAGCAGATGCGGACCTGGGCTGGTAATCTTGAATTCCGTGCCAACGGACGGTCGGTTCCAGCGGCGGTGGAAGAGGTTGACTTGGCCCTCACGGACGGCGCTGCCGGACTCCCCGTAATGCGCATCAGCGCACGCCTGTCCGTCGATGCGCCGGCCGGCGAACTCACCTTCGAGGATCATAACTACGCCGAACGGGCCGGTTGGAAGGAGATCGTCATCGCGGTCTCCGCTGGCGGAACACTTTCAAAAGCGAGCCAATCGAGCGAAGAACGCAGCCAGGCCCTCACGGCCTACCCGGCCGACCCCCTCGCGGCCCCGCCACAGGATTTGCGTGCGGCGCTCACCTGGACCGC
>JBDTTK010000363.1:0-5150 GCA_039930685.1 Bryobacteraceae bacterium
GGATCGCGGCAAGTGCAATCCCCGGAGCGCAGTGGATCAGTGATAATGCAAACGGCGCGACTTTGGGAAGCACCGTGCTCTACGCCATCTCCTTTAACATCCCCGTCGCGTTCAGTTCCGCATCTTTCAACATCTCTTACGCCGTGGATAACAAGCTCGGCATCGTGCAAGCCCCGCTCTACCTCAACGGGACTGCCCTCGGTTTGGCCACCAACGCCGGCGGCCTGAGTTTCACATCGACGTATAACCAAGCGGGGGTACAGGGCCTCCTTACCACCGGAACCAACTGGCTTTATATTGACGCCGCGAACACGGTCGGTCCGGCCGGACTCCTGTTCGCGGCGACGATCACAACGGTCGATGGCGTCGGTGGCGTACCGGAACCCGGAACGTTGCTGACCCTCGGCTGCGGCCTCGTAGCCATTGGCGCGATCCGACGCTACCGAAACGTCCGTTCGTAAGACGCCGCTAAATCTCGAAAGGGAGCCGGCAGTCCGGCTCCTTACTCCCAGCATCGACCGATAGGATGTCCATCCTATCGGTCTTTCCATCCGCACAATCGTTGGTACAGAAACTTTGCGCGTCTTCGCACTTCGGAGCCTCCCTCACGCAGGAGCTTCGTGCCTGGCAAGCAAATCTCCGGCGTGATGGGTATACTCCGACCTGGACTTTCCATGGGCAATCAGCCGCAGCTAGTGCGTGCTGTCGGGCTGATCGGCCTTACGGCGATCGTCGTCAACGGGATGGTTGGCGCGGGCATCTTCGTGCTACCCGCGACGGTCGCGGCTCTACTCGGACCGGCGAGTCCCATCGCGTACCTGCTGGCGGCGGTAGCGGCAATGATCATCGGACTCTCCTACGCCGAAGCCGGAAGCCGATTCGACCGCGCCGGAGGTCCGTACCTGTACGCCCAGGAGGCGTTCGGCGAATTTCTCGCCTTTGAAGTCGGTTGGATGTTTCTGTTCGGACGTCTGGCTGGCGCGGCCGCAATTGCCAACGCGTTTGCCGCCTACCTGGCGTACTTGCTGCCCGAATTGGCGAGTTCCGTTGGCCGCGCCGCTGTGATCAGCCTGTCGATCGTCGCCATCGCCGCGCTGAATTACGCGGGCGTGAAGTATGGCTCCGCCGTCGTCAACGTATTGACGATCGGAAAGCTGATTCCTCTCCTGATCTTCGTCGCGGCGGGCTTGTTCGCCATCGACTGGCGTACTTTTGCGCTGCCGGGAGTTCCGGCCTTTGGCCAATTGCGGGAAGCCAGTCTCGTTCTGTTGTTTGCGTTCGGCGGCTTCGAGTTTGCGAGCGTCCCGAGCGAAGAAGTGATTCAGTCCAGGCGAAATCTTCCGATCGCGTTGATCGCGGGAATCCTCGTCAGCTCGATCTTATATATCCTGATCCAGGTCGTTTGCCAGGGGATGCTGCCGGGTCTCGGTGGCGACGCCACTCCGGTCGCGAACGCCGCGGGCAATTTCCTGGGTCCGGCCGGTGCCGGGTTGATGGTATTCGGCGCGGTGCTTTCGACCACCGGGACGAACAGCACCATTCTGCTGGTTGGTCCGCGGATGTTGTATGCGCTGGCGCAGGGAGGCCAACTACCCGCCTTCTTCGGACGCGTGCATCCCCAATTCCGGACTCCGCATATCGCGGTGGTGTTGTTCTCCGCCGCCGTACTGGCGCTGGCCTTGTCGGGAACATTCGCTCTGCTCGCCGCTCTGAACGCAATGGCGCGGCTGCTCTATTCCGTCGTCACCTGCGCGGCGGTTCCGGTGCTTCGGCGGAAGATGGCTCCGGGCGGACAAGCGTTCAGGCTTCCGTTCGGATCTCTGATCCCGGTGCTGGGCGTGCTGCTGTCGCTATTCCTGCTTAGCGGCGTTACGCAACAGCAGGCGTTGATCGGTGGGCTCGGAATGCTCAGCGGCGCGGCCGTCTACGTTTCGTGGCAGCGGTTCAAAGGGCCGGCGGCTATCTGAGTCACAGTCAGCCGAGCACTAGAGGTACAACTGCTTGGGCCAGTCTGCGACGCGCAGTTTCCGCCGGATCGAGCTCCGCGTCCACTCAATCCAGACCATCGGCCAAAGGCACGAGAAGATCAGCCATGACAACTTCATCGCGTCCGCCCCAAACGCCAGCGCCATCGCGCCAATCAGCGCGATCCATTTCACGACGCGGAAGACGCGCGCGCGACTGGGAGTGTAGATCGGCAGGAACAGCGCCGCGCACAGCAGACCTGACACGATTCCGATCGCGAAAAGCTCCCGCGCCCCCTCCGTTGCGCCCGCCGCAAAGGCCGTGAAGGCCCCAGCCAGCGCGCCAACTGGCGCCGCCAGAAGTACCCACTTCAGCCACTGGCGGGAACAGAGCGTCCGTGCTTCCCAGTTGCCTTCGCGCAGCATCCTGGTCTCGGCGGCGGTCAGCAGGACCTGGCGATACTGCCGGTTTGCCTCGTTCGGGTTGCCCAAGGCGTTCAGCGCGATTCCGTCCGCTTCCCCTCTAGTTGAGCCGCCATCCAGCGCAGTCTCGCGCGCAAGATCGTAGTGCTCCTGGATCTCGGTTCGGACCCGCAGTCTTGCGTCCCTCGACAAGCAGCGCGTAGCTTGCTCCAGCCAATCGTTTAGTAACCGGCTCATGGCTTATGCCTCCCCTAAAATGGTCGTCACGGCTCGCGATAGCTCGCGCCATTCGGCTCGATCCTTCGCGAGTGTGGCATGTCCCGTTTTCGTGATGCGGTAGTACCGCCGAGGACGGCCCTTCTCGATCTCCTCGTACGACTCCACCAAGCCTTCATTTTCCAGCTTGTGGAGCGCCGGGTAGAGAGTGCCTTCCTTGAAATCCAATACCCCCTGCGAGCGCTCCTTGATCTGTTGCGCAATCCGGTAGCCGTGGCTCGTCCCATTCGCCAACGCTTCGAGTATCAAAGGGGGCAGTGCGCCCTTAAGATTCATGAATACCTCGTATTCCTATGCATAGGATATAGCGAGGCGGTGCGCCTGTCAACGAAATTGCGGAATGCGATCGCCAAATCCTGAACCGAAGCCAAGAGCTTCTCCAGCCGGGATGGTAGACTCTCGTTCGCAGGGATCCGTATGCCAACCGTGAATGGGTGACGTCGTGAATCACTTGATTGGGCGGACAAGGAGAACGGGGCACTCGCGCCCCGGAGCCTGACGATCGATCTGGCTTCGTTTGGCATCACGTGCCAATCGCCAAAAACGATCCACTGGAAAGCGTCGCGTTCCGTTAGTCGCGGACCTGGCTTCGTTTCGCATTTGCGCACGGGAATGCCACAAAGCGCAGGTGGGGCATCCGTTCTAAGTGACTAGAAAATTGAAGCTTAGCTGAGATTGGCTTCGTTCTGAACGGCAGGAGCCGTCCAGCTACTCCGGTCCGATTCGCTCTGGGTCCGAATGCGCCTCTGCCGGGATCGGAATCACTCATCACAACGTACACAGACTCATATCTTCTGCATTTGCAATACTTGCGCTAGCAGCATCGCAAAGCAGTCTATCCAGCATGTTTATATGGAGTCGTCAGAAGGCACTGCGCCGGGTGATGCGGGTCCCCTGCGCTTTCGTTCTCTGACACTGGATGCCGCTCCGCTTGCGCGGAGCGGCGTCCCCCAAAGACATACGTGAGGAAGTCCTCGAATCGGCGTCGCCATTTCGTAACGAGAGGCTTATTCGATGGGATACGTCACAATCTGCGAACCACGCTCGCCGGTCGCCCAACTTCCGATCACCGCCGAAAACTTTCCCGCTGTTCCACCGCACACCACAATCTGTATCTGATCCGGATTCTTAAACTTGCGATAGCAAATCTCACCGTGAATCGAGATCTCCTCGTACAGCGCCCTCATTTGAGTACCCTCGCCGCCATCCGGAGTCTCATACCGGCGCTTCGGAACGCCGGTGTGGCTCCACAGGTATTGCCTCACATCTTGCTTGCTAAACCCATCTCTCGAAATAGTTTTTGCGTGCTCCGGGCAGATCACCACGAACGCCTCGAACGGGCCGCACGCCCGTGGACTCCAGACGTTAGCCAGGTTGTCGCAGATGGCATCCAAAACCACGTCCGCCCTCCGAGCCGTATGCTCGCTGACGGCGCGCGGAGGCTCAGCTGCGAACAAAGTCAGGCCGCCGGGATAGTGCGTGGGAATCCCACGTTCCAAGTGGAGCGGGTCCCATGGACTTTCTTCTTCATTCTCTGCAATCACATAGCTGAACTTTCCCGGATTGCCAAGCGTCGACATGTCGATCTCTCCCGGCCGCGCGCCTCCGATGTTCGTCAGAATCAACTGAAAGGCACGGCCCAAGGTCGAATTGGAGCGGGCTACATTGCTAAATGCGTTACCTTTGGAATAGAGTTCCAACTTCTTGCAAATACTTCCATTCAGGATCACAAGAGGAGCTGCAAAATGAGTGGTCGCCTGCACGCCGTGGAGGTTGAACCGCTCGTCGCAGGCAGCCCTGACCAGCGGAATCAGCACCCGCATGAGGCCCGGATCGCAACCCGCCATCACGCCATTTGCCGCGATCTTCTCGACGGTCGCCGGACCGTAGTTAGGAGGCACCAGGGCGACGATGTGGTCCGGGGCCATCCCGGAAGCCTTTATCAGGCGTTCGACGCGCTCCACGGTCGGCGGAACCACGGGAAGGGGGTCTCCACAGAGTTCCCTGGCCGCCTCCCACGGGTCGGCGCTGTCGGGAACCTCGATCCGGGACGCCCGCCTGGCCTCGATATAAACGGGTTCGGCGCCGGGTTCCGCGTCTGCCGCGACTTCCCGGTGCCGGGACGTGCAACCCGGTTTGACGGCCGGATTCCCGTCGAAGGCCGGCGCGACCTCGCCCAGTCCGAACTCGGCAGCCAGCGCGTTGAGGTCCGCCTTGGCGAAACCGATCCAGGATTGGACAGGCGCGCCGGAAGGGTCGAGTTTGTAAAGCGCGGGAACGAACTCCGGATCGAAGTGCCGGGAAAGTGTCAATCCAGCGTCGACTTTCACCGGAATGCGGACGCCCAGTTGCCGCACGAATGCGTCCGTCTCCTCGGGGGAGTCTTGCGAAATACCCTCAACCCGGCTGCCGAAGGCATTCAGATAGGGCGCCATGAGCCTACACGTCGGACAGTCGGTTTCAAAAAAGAAAAGAAGGTCGGCCACG
>JBDTTK010000364.1:0-5142 GCA_039930685.1 Bryobacteraceae bacterium
GCCCTTTTCGGCGGTGCCGACTTGATTGACTTGACCAGCCCAGTCCTGCGCAACTACGACCTTAGTGCGAGCATTGGACCGGTGACCACCACTCCCTCCTTTGTGGGAGCCTGTCCTGGTATCGACTGCACAACTTTTCAGACGAGTCTGGGCGCGTTGAACCTAAGTTCTGTCTCTACGGTCACATATCAAGCCGTCGTGGGGAATGCGCCGCCGGTTATTTCTTCGGTTACGGAACCGGCAAGTTCCTCGAACCGGCTCAGCCCAGGGATGCCCGTGCAGATCGCATTCTTGCCAGCAGTCCCATCCGGCAGCATTGACCCGATCATCGTCACAATAGGCGGTAAGGCCGCACCACGCCCGCAAGCGGTTAACGGCGGAACGCTGATAGTTCAGATTCCTGTGGAAACGCCTGTGGGTGCAACTACGGTGACCCTCTCGGTAGGCGGCGCAGTATCGCCTCCTTTCAACATCACCCTCGATCAGTACGCACCGGCGATTTTTCCGGTAACCGATCTGAACGGCGTGGCCATCAGCCCGGCTCACCCCGCCGTCCCCAATACGCGCATTTCCCTGACTGCGCTCGGGCTCGGGCCTACCAACCCGCCGATGATTACCGATCAGGCCGCTGCCGGAACCTCGCCGACGACATTGCCCGTCCAAGTGTCGATCGGGAACAAGTTGATCGTACCCGACTATGCCGGGCTCCTTGCAGGAAGCAAAGGCTCATATCAGGTGACATTCAAGGTTTCGTCAGATGTACCGCCCGGCAATCAACCTCTCACGGTGAGTGTTGCCGGTAAAATCAGCAACTCAGTTACCGTAGCGGTAGCGCCGCCATTTCCGGTGATTTCGGCGATCGTCAACGGAGCGACTTTCAAGAGCACCCCGTCGGCTCCGAATTCTTTCGTCAGCATCTTCGGCGCAAACTTTGGATCGAAAGATACGGACAGCAATATTTTCCCCGCAACTTCGCTCGACGGCACTTCAGTACTCATCAACGGCTCCGCTGTGCCGCTGTATTTCGTGTTCGGATCGCTTGGCCAAATCAATCTCGTGCTTCCTAGTGATCTGCCCGAGTCGGGTGGAGTAAATGTACAAGTTAAGACCTCCCAGGGCGTGAGTGACGTAATTACGATCCGGATGGCGCCGTCGGACACCGGGTTATTCCGAATTCCGGATCCGTCGAACGCCGCACGCAATAATGGCGCAATTCTATTTGCGAATTCTGTTTGGCGTGCGATGCCAGTGGCGATGGCCAAGGCGCTGGGGTTCCCGGATTGCGGCGCTGACCCGTTGTCAATTTGTGCTCAGCCGGCACGAATTGGCGATGCTCTGGTCATATTCCTAACGGGCCTCGGCAAAGCCACCCCCGGCGGCGATCCAGCCGGACGTCCTTTGCCCTCTGGAACCATAGCTCCCGTGGACGGGAGCACACTGTACACTACGACGCAAAAGCCGGTGGTAACCGTCGGGGGTGTCAGAACGGAAGTCCTCTTCTCGGGCATCACTCCGGGCAATGCAGGGTTATACCAAATCAATATCGTTGTTCCCAACGGAGTATCACCCGGTGATAACGTACCCATTGTCGTCACCATGCCAGACGGGAGCAACGATACGGTAACGGTCGCGATACGCCCTTGACAAAACGTGAGTGTTGGCATCGGGCGTTTGCGCGACTCAAGTCGCCGTTGCAGCTTAAAGGCCGCTCCACAACGCTGAGGCGGAAACCGGCATCAAGGTGCTGCAAGGTGAGTTTTTTAGCTAGTGAAATCAGCGAGATAGGAGAGGAGCCAGCAGCGCGGAAACCCTACTCAATGTGCTACGAGGAAGAATCCTCCCCGATTTCCTGCAAAGGGCGGAGAATCTCAGCGATCGGTAGCCGATCCAACTCACGAAAATCGGTTCACTCGCCAAGAAGTCGCATCAACCCCTCTCTCGTCAAGGACTTCCGAAAGGCCTGCTCTTCCCGAAGCACACCGCCGTGGTATCAAGAAACCGGGAGACCTTTTTCCGGCCATGACACACTTCGATGAACTCGTCCGAAAACTCCGGCAGGAACCGCGGCCGGAGCAGCCTGCCGCGCATCTCGCTCTCGAAATTCGGCGCGACTACGTCCTGCGCCTCCGCGCGAACCCGAAGCATGTCCTCGATCCGGTTCTCGCGCATCACCTGGGCGTCGTCCGGCGGAAGACCGGGGCTGAAAACCCTGCCGACTAATGAGCAGCAGGGTTCGTGGGGCGGACCGTGCCACGGCGGAAAAGAGTGAGCCACGCGGTTGCCGATGACTCGGCAAGAGCGAACGCTGAGATTGAGAGCGGCTGAACCCTTACTGCTCAGTTGGCACGGTTTTCGCCCCCAAGCGGATCAGCCACTCGCAAGACGAGCTACCGCCAGGGCTCGCAGCCCACCGTCGCGCTCAAATCGAAATGATTTCCCTTCAGATTCCGGCCCACCTGACCATCCAGGTGTCCGCCCTGAAAGGCGATCCCGGCCGCCGTCTTACGCCACCGCCCCGAACCCCGCTTGTCGAGATCGAGGTACGTCCCGTTGGCTTGCAAGACAAATCCCATGCCGGCCATCAACCGTCCGCCTGTCCCATAACAAGCCCATTCGCCGATATGGAATTCCGCCGCCCCCGGATTCGCACCGGCTACCGCGCCCCGCGGCGCCGCGTTTCCGGACAGGGTCGCCAGCGGAACACTCGAAACCCCAGCCGACGGATTCTTCGTGCACTTCGAGTCGCTTACCGTCATGCGCCCATCCACCTGCCATCGTCCGCCTTCATTGGTGAGATTGAAGATCCATTTGTTGATCTGTCCGACGCACGTCTCGCCATAAAACCGGTTCGCCGGATACCCCGGTCCGTAGTCGCGAATCACCGCCGTTACCTCGAACGGATAGAAGGCGCCCTTCTTCGCGAGCGGCTGCACGCTCTGAAATAAAACCTGGCGCTCCGTCGAGCCGTCCGGCTTCAAATCCAGCAGCCGTTTCTCCAACGCCTGTTTCAACACATCCACCGACGGCGCTTGCGCCACGCATACCGCCGCCATACAAATTCCAAGTATGTATACCCGCATTTGCCCTTGATACTAACAGGGACTTGCAAATTGAACGCGGGAAAATCTTCCTCTATGTTTCCTGGCACCGATTCCACTTCCCGATTCCGCCTACCGATTCCGCCTAGATGCACGCTCAAATCCGTTGGTCAATTGGTCTTCCGGGATCAAATGATCGAAGTGAGAATTTCATCTCCATAGCGGATGGCCCCGGGGAGAAGTTTGCGCATGAGACGGTCCGCCAAGATCTGCGCTTGCTCTCCGGGCCAGTCCGCGGGTAAGAGAGACGACGGCAGGCCCGGGTCGCTCCAGGAAATACGAAAGAACTCGAACATGAATGCGAAGCGCAGGGCGAAGATTTGCTTGTCAGTCCAGACTCGTAGCGGGGATTGCGACACAGGCGCGAAGCGGCGGATGAATTTCCGGTAACGAGCGTCGATCGACCGTAAATCCCAAAGATCGCGGACGAGACCCGCATCGTCCACACCAGCGGTGTACGTACCGCGAAAGACATTCAGGCGGTCGCTGAGCCCCAAGCCGGCGGCGGCTGTCATCAAACGCGCGGTGCGATCTCGCGGATGCAAATAGAGCGCGGGACCGATCGCGGCGAATCCGTCGGTCAGCAGGACGTCGCGCAGACGATCGCGTCCTTGGCGATCCTCTTCGCCTACCCGGAAATGTACCAACGTCCAGATGCCGTCCCATTGTGCGGGTACCGGCTCGGCGACACGCGCAACACCCGCGTCGAGGATGGCCGACGTTGCGGCGCTGGGGCGATAGAACTTGGCGCGTCCGGCCCGCCGCGTCACAAGGCTGCCGTCCTTCTCCATTCGAAAGAGCGCCTGACGGATGGCCTGCTCCTCGATCCCCAGCGATCCGATCGCCCGAACGAACCACGCACCCGGAAGCTCTCCTCCATGGCGGCGTCCGAGGAAGCTCAGGCTGGAATAGATGAAGTCGCTGGTCGACGCGGTTTTTACACTTGACACTATTGTGTCGATCATCGATTTCATGTTATGTTAGAGAACGACCCAGAGGCAACCAGTTCCCAGGAAGAAATCCATCATGCGTACCGCCCTGATACTACTCGCTTTCGTGATCCCTGTCTCCGTGGCGGCGCAAGCGCCCGCAGCGTATCTCGATGTACGTGATGGTGGCATGGTGGCCCATGTCTATCGCCCGCCAGGAACCGGACGCGCGCCCGCGGTTCTGCTCCTCGGCGGGTCCGGCGGGGGCATTGGATGGCAGGATGAAATGGCCAAACTGCTTGGCGCGCGCGGAGTGGTGGCCATGGCGCTCGCCTATTACGGCATGGACAATCTTCCGAAGCAGTTGGAGCGCATTCCGCTTGAATACTTCGATCACGCGATCGATTGGCTGGCGCGCCAGGATTATGTGGACCCGAAGAAAATCGCGATCGGCGGCGTGTCCAAGGGCTCGGAACTCGCGTTGTTGGTTGCGTCGCGACGTCCGGAAATTTGCGGAGTCGCTGCATTCGCGCCATCGGGTCTGGTTTTCCAAAGTGTGGCTGCCGGATATCCGCTCACGTCGTCGTGGAGTCTAAAAGGGAAAGACGTTCCGTTTGTGCCTTACGGCAAGGTCGACAACCCGAAGAGCACCGGTGATTTCTATCGCGCCGGAATCGCGCAAGCGGAATCATTAGACGCCGCGACGATCCCCGTCGAAAAGATTCGGGGGCCGATTCTGTTGCTGAGCGGCAGGGAGGACAATCTGTGGCCGTCGACGATGCTGGCGGAAAGAGTTGTGAACCGCCTTCGCGAGCACGGGTTCCAATACCCGGTCGAGCACGTTTCCTATCCTGACGCCGGACATCTTATCTCAAGCATCCGCAAAGACGACGTGACGCGTCGCGGCGGCACGGCTGACGGCAACACCAAGGCGCAATTGGACGGTCAACGCCGCTTTCTTGAATTCTTCGATAAGCTCGTAGCGGGGCGATGAAGTCAGGGGTTGAAACCTTACTGCTCATTCTAGGGGCAGAAACTGAAAAAAGTGCGCTCGGGAGGCCTTGGCATTGGGGCGGAAACGGGGGGCGGAAACGGCGGAAACGGTGTCCACGATA
>JBDTTK010000365.1:0-5137 GCA_039930685.1 Bryobacteraceae bacterium
TTGTCTTTCTTGAGCGCGCCGCCCCAACGGCCGCCGTAGCGCTTGTCGCTGATGTCGGGTTTTTTGATCTTTGCAGCGTTGTTATCCCATGTGTTTGAGTTCAGGACAGAGTTCTGGAACAGGCCATATCCCGATCCGTGCATCGTGTTCCCGCCGTGCCGGCCGACCAGGGTCATCTGTCCGCCCGAGGCGCGGCTGAGATCGGAGTTACCGTTCGAAACGGTGACGCGAAACTCTTCGACCGAATCCTGCGGGGTCGGAACCGAGGTTCCGGACGCCGTCACGACCGCCGTTACATCGATGCCGTCCAGCGTTACCGTGTTCTGGTCGTCAATCGCTCCCGTCGTCCGCATTCCAAGATTGCTGCCCGTAGGCACAACGCCGGGCTGGAGATTCATGAGCTCCGTGACGTTTCGGCCGAGGGCCGGAAGCCGTGAAATTTGCGACATCGAAATCGAGTTGCCGATCTGCGCGTCAGTGGTCTGCAACTGAGCAACTGCAGTCGCGGTTACTTCGACGACCTGGTTGTCGCCGCCGACTTCGAGCTTGATCGCCAGTTCGGTCGCTTTGTTCACTTCGACGAGCACGCTCGGAACGCTGGCGGTCCGGAAGCCAGCCAGCTTCACCGTGAGCTTGTAGGAGCCTGGGCGCACGCCCGTAAAAACGTATTGGCCTGACGAGTTTGTGGGTTGGCTCTGGATGGCGTTTGTGTCTTTGCTCGTCAGTTCCACGACGGCCAGCGGAACAACGGCGCCCGAGGGATCGCTCACTGTTCCTGAAACGGAACCAGTCGTGGCGGATTGAGCCGCCAGGTTCGCTGGGATAACCGCCACGATAGCGACCAGCGGAGCGAGGCAAAGAAAAGCCGCTCCAAGTTGACGCAGGCTTAACTTGAAAGTTGTCACCAAAGTTGCGGAGACGCGCGGAATACAATTCATCGAATCAACTCCTCAGGACTGTTGGATGTAAGAACGCGAAGGTGCTGAACGCACAAGATCGGACCCGAACGGGCCGATGTATATTGGCGGAGCCGTACCGTCTGCCCAGCAGACAAAGACAGAACCCCTACCCGAATCGAACTTCCGAAATCGTGCAACAACCCCTCCCCTAACCGGGTAACCCACCGAGGTCAAACACTGACGTTCGTGCGAAGTCTAGATTGGGATGAATACTATCAACGCATGGATGAGATGTCAAGAACTGTGACGATGCGAAGTGGCGAGGCGAGGCATTCCGGGGCGAAGTACGAATGCTTCGATATTCCTACGTTACCGTTAGCGGCGGCGCGCGATTTCGACGCGGTGAGCGATGGTTTTTCCGCGCTTGGGTGCCGTATCCTGGATTCGACCCATGCAACGCCGCAGATTTCTCAGCGCCGCGCTGATCGGGATGACCGCCAAAGGTGAGCAGCGCGTGGCGGGCAGTTTCGTTAACGATGCGTTCCCGCTCGGTCACCGGATTCGCGATCACGCCGCGTTCGCCGTGCCGAAACAAGTCCAACGGATCCCAGTCGTCATCGTCGGTGGCGGCATGGCAGGGCTGTCGGCGGCCTGGCGCCTCAACAAAAAGGGCTTCCGCGATTTCGTGGTTCTGGAAATGGAACCGCAGCCCGGAGGCAACTCGCGATGGGGAGAAAATGAGATTACGCCGTATCCGTGGGCGGCCCACTACACCCCGGTCCCGAACCGCGAGACGGTGCTGGTGCGGGAATTGTTCGAAGAGATCGGGCTTGTCACCGAAGGCAAATGGGAAGAGCGCTATCTCTGCTTTTCGCCTCAGGAGCGCCTCTACCTGCACGGCCGCTGGCAGGAAGGCATCGAGCCCGAGATCGCCGCCACCGCCCGCGATCACGAGGATTATCGGCGATTCGACGGGCTCGTTAGCCAATTTCGTTCGAGCGGACAGTTCAAGATTCCAATGGACCTCGGCGCGTCCAGTTCCCCGCTTGACCGGATGTCGATGACGCAGTGGCTCGACGAAAATGATTTGAAGTCGCCCTACCTGCGCTGGTTCATCGACTATTCCACCCGGGACGACTACGGCGCTTCGGCCAAGGACACGTCTGCGTTCGCAGGGATACACTATTTCGCCGGGCGCGAGCATGACGAGAAGGGTCCGCTGACCTGGCCTGAAGGCAATGGCTGGATCCTCAAGCGCCTGCTCGAGCGGGTCGGCAAATTCGTTCGTCCGAACGCGGTGGTCTATTCGATCCGGCGGGAGGGCCAGCGTTTCCGCGTGAGGACCGAGGGCGTCGAATACATCGCGGAGAGCGTGATCTTCGCGGCTCCGTCCTTTCTCGCTCCGTATCTGATCGAAGGCGCGCCGAAGCCGGAGGGGTTCGTCTACTCGCCGTGGCTCACCGCCAATCTGACGCTTTCGCGGATGCCGGAAGACAACGCGGATCTCGCATGGGACAACGTGATCTACGACTCACCGTCACTCGGCTATGTCGTTGCCACCCACATGTCGCTCCGTTCAGTCATTGAACGGTCCGTGTGGACATACTATTGGGCACTCGCCGAAGGTACGCCCTCGGCCAATCGTGAGTTGTTGCTGCAGAAAGATTGGAATTATTGGAAGGAAGCGATCCTTAACGATCTCAGCCGGGCGCACCCTAATCTGCGGGGATGCGTATCGCGGATCGACATCATGCGGATCGGTCATGCGATGGCGCGGCCAGTACCCGGCTTTCTAGGTTCGGAAAGCCGCAAGCGATTTGCAGCCGGAGAATCGCGGCTCTTCTACGCAAACTCGGACGTGAGTGGATATTCGATTTTTGAGGAGGCGCAATATCGGGGCGTGAAGGCTGCCGATCGCGCGCTGCGAGTGATCGGCAAGGGCTAACCCGTGATAGCGCCGTTCAGTCAGGCATAAGAGAAGCGGACCAATGGAGAACGGCATCAGCCAACTCTTGGACGCGCGCCAGACGAGGCGAAGCCGAGCCCAGCACGAGCCCTCGCCAAGAAATCTCTCTAGAGCTTGCGCCCGCTTACCGTCCGATGGCGCCTCTTAGTTTCCGAATCCGCCCCGCGGCCGGTAACCCGGGCGGGCACGGACTCGAAATTTCTTACCTAAATCCGTCGTCACTTCGACGCCGATTTTCCGGAATCCCTCGTTCGGATTTGCCTGCGGATAATAGGTCACGGTATAGGAATTGCCAAGATCTTCGCGGATCGATTCGAAGGCTTCGATTTGCTTCTGCCACGTCTTGGCGAAATACGCCTTCCCGCCGGTACGCTGCGATATACGGCGGAAAACACCGCTCGAAACCTGATCCTTATTCACTTCATTCGTTGAAATGACGTAGATCGGAATCCCTTCATCTTCGGCGACCGCGCGGACATCGTCCGGGGCGACCATGCTCGCATTGTCGGGACCGTTCGAAAAAACGATCACGACTTTGCGGCCTGGTACTTTGGCTGCATCACGCAGTGACAGCAGCAGCGCGTTGTAGAGAGCCGAATCGTCGCCCGCGACGGCCTTCCGCAAACCGAGGATGGCGTCATTGCGGTCGCGAGACAGTGGCGCCGCGCGGGACAGATTGCGGCTGTACGTATAGACCGCCACCGAATCGGCCCGGTCGAGCCCTCGGATGAAGTCGGCGATCGCGTCGGAAGCGTAAACGAATCCGCGATACATGTAGTTCGAGGTGTCGAAAAGCACGAAGACGTTGGTGCCCACAAACGCGTCGCTTCGTCCGCCACCCGCGACCTCTGTTTCGCCGCCGATCGGCTTGACTGTGCCGTCCTCGCCGATTTGCATCGGCGGCTTATTGCCCTCGGCAAACGTGGCCAGTTTCTGCGGGATGCCGTCTTCGGTGATCTTGAAATCTTTCGGCTTCAGCCCGTTTACGTACTTGCCTTTGCTGTCGGTGACGGTAAAGCTGAGCACGACCATGTCGACTTTGACGCGGAAAACGGGGCGGTCCTGCGCCGCGACCCACACCGCGCCACCGGCCAAAGCCATGGCCGCGGTCATTACGAACAATCTGCGGGTACCCAATCTAGCCTCCTAGTCGTTTTCCGCCGCGGCCGCTGAAAGCTTCCTGGCTTTCTGCCGGACATCGTCGCCCACCAACCGCAGACTGCGGAGGAGCGCGGGCCAATCTTCAAGGTGTGTCGCGAAAATCCGCTCGACCGTCTGCTGCGTCCATGCCGGAATCAGAACATTGAGTTGCTCGGGCGCGACGTGCATCTGATCCGCCAGCGCCGCGTAAAACAACATATTCGACTCCCAGCTCTCGGCCATGATTCGGCTCGAATAGCCCATCAGCGTGGGGAAGGTCCGGAGGTTCAAAAGTTCCGGACGGAACGAATTCGCGAGCGTCGGCTTCGGGGTGCCGAATGTCTGGGACACTGCCGCGTAGTTGGCTCCGTGCCGTCCCGGAGTGGACAGCCGCTTCAACGCGTCCGACATGTCGGACGGAACGTCGGCAGCCAGCCGGAACAACTCCGACGGCGTCACCTGTTCCAGCGCGAGCGCGACATCGCCCTCGGCGAGCATCTGGTCTACCTTGTGGACTCGCGCTGGAGGCGCATAGGAATTGAGCGCGGCCAGAACGCGCGTCCGGGTCGCGGGGGTGAGGGCGGCCTCAGCCAAAAGCGTTTCACCGGCGCTCATGTGCAGGCTTACCCAATGGAGTTGCGACGAGGTCACATTCCACCAGCGGGGTACCACCGCGCTCACGAGCATCTGCGGAACAAGGTCGCCCCAAATCAGCGCCTGTTCTTTTGTCGGGATGAGGAAGTTCTGTTCGGCCTCCGCAAGCGCATACGGAAGGGAGGTCAGGGATCCGACCAGCTTTCCACCGGCGCTAGCCGGCCAACCGGAACCGAAAACCTCAGTAGCCCGCCAGGTCTGTGGAGAGCCTTGCAGCCCAAGAAAGTCGTGGCTGCGGACAAAGAGGGGATTGGTCTGGAGGATCTGCGCCCCGGGGGGCGCGTAGTGGATATAGTTGAACCCGACCAGCGTGTCGCGCAGAATCGGCGCAAGCTGTCCCCGCAAATCGGTGAGCTTTTCGGGGTTGTTCTGCGCTTTTTCGATGGACGCGCGTAGATTGAGTTTGCGCTGATTGTCGATGTGCTTCTCCGTCCAGTAACCGAACGAGAGCGCGTTCTTTTCCGTAGAACTCAGCGAC
>JBDTTK010000366.1:0-5125 GCA_039930685.1 Bryobacteraceae bacterium
TAGTTGCTGGTCTGCACGCGGAACTCTTCGACCGTATCGAGACTGCCGGTGAGGAGGCGTGCGCCGCGCTCAAATCCATTGGCCATGTACGGCTGGTCGACGCGGGAAGCGTCGACGCCGTCGATCGAAAACTGATTGTGGATGGACTGCATGCCATTGAACGTGATCATGGCGATGAAGTTGTTGGTCGAGACGGCGCCGGGCGTCAAGAGACTGAAGCGCGCGTAGTCGCGTCCGTTGATGGGCAGGTCCATGACGCTTCTATTGCCCATGAGTTGGCCGTTGGCGGCGAGCGGGTCAACGGTTTCGACCTGCCCTTTGACTTCGACGGCTTGGGTCAGGGTGCCGGCAGGCAAGGTGAAGTCGACGGAGAGGACGCTGGCAACGTTGAGTTGGAGTTCCGACCGCACCTGCGATTGGAAGCCGGTCGCGTCGACCATGACCTTGTACTTTCCGATGGGAAGATCGGCGAAGACGTAGCGGCCTTGTTGATCGGTGACGATTTCGCGGCGCGCGCCTGTGCCGGTGTTTTCGGCGACGACTTTCGCGCCGGGGATCGACGCCAGCGTTTGGTCCATGATCTGCCCGGAGATGCGGCCCGCAGTCTGCGCGGATGCGATTCCGGCCATGAGTAGCGCCAGTGAATACAGAGATACTGAACGTTGCATTGAAGCTCCCTGAAGCGATGGTGACCGGCGAGCCGGTGGATTCTTTGGGGGCTACGAGCGACAGGTTATTTGCCGTAGACGCTGGTGGGTGCCGGCAGAAGTGGGCCGGCGCGAGATCAGGCGGGGATCCGCTGGTTACGAGGTTGACTTATTGTAGGCGGTAGTCGAGGCTGCTGGCAAGAGCAATCGCGAGCGAAGAACGGCTGCATGGTTTGCGTAGGGCGCCCGCCGCCTGTGATCTACGCCGTACTGGGCGAATTCTTTCGAGAGACAAACCTGTCAGGGCCTTGGGGCCTAAAACCAAAAAGGGCCACCCGAAGGCGGCCCTTGCTGTTTGCGGACTGCAAATCGATGCTAGACCTTGTCCGGCACTATGTACGGCGCGCGGTAATTCCGGCGGAGCAGTTTGTTGGCTTCCGGATCGCCCTTGCAGGTGAACGTCTCGTGATCGAAGTCGATGGTGCGGCCGACCCGATAGGAGATGTTGGCGAGATGCATCAGGATGCTAGAGATCGCGCCCTCTTCGATTTCACCGTTCAGAACTTCGCGCTTATTCGCCTTCAGGGCCTCGATGAAGTTGCGCCAGTTGTTGCCGCCCGCCTTTGCGGAGGGACCGGGTTCCTGGTCGCGGCCGAGGAACGAGGCGTACTTGTCGTAGCCGTCGATGGCGAGATAACCTTTGCTGCCGTAGAAGATGTTGCCGACGGTATTCGAATCCACCTTGCCGTCTTTTTTCTTCTCTTCGCCGATGCCCGCCTCGTGGTTCGTCATCCAGTGGCGAACTTCGAACTGCATCATGCGCTTCTTCGCGCCCTCGTTGAATTCGTAGGTCGCGGTGATGGTGTTCGGCGTTTCCTGGTCGTCGTCGAACATGAAGTGGCCGCCGATCGCGCTGACGCGCGACGGATACTTCACGCCAAGACCCCAACGGGCGATGTCCATCTCGTGGATGCCCTGGTTGCCGAGGTCGCCATTGCCGTAGTCCCAGAACCAGTGCCAGTTGTAGTGGAAGCGATTCTTGGTGAACTCATGCTTCGGCGCCGGTCCAAGCCATTCGTTGTAGTCAACGCCGGCGGGCACGGGCTCCACTTTGGCGTGACCGATGGTGTTGCGCCACTTGTAGCAGAGTCCGCGGGCCATATAAATGTCGCCGATCAGGCCGTCCTGCATCTTCTGCATGGCCTCGCGTACGGCGACGCCGGAGCGCGCGTTCACGCCGTGCGAAACGATCTTGTTGTACTTGCGGGTGGCGGCGACGATCTGCTTCGACTCGAAGACGTTATGAGAGCAGGGCTTTTCGCAGTAGACGTGCTTGCCCGCCTGCACCGACCAGATGGTCTGCATGGTGTGCGAGTGGTTCGGAGTAGCGATCGACACGGCGTCGATCGACTTGTCCTCGAGCATCTTGCGGATGTTGGTGTAAGAGGCGGGCCGAGGCTTCCCTGCCTTCTCGATTTCACCGAGCCGCATGTTGCGGATGTTGTCGTCGATGTCGACGAGGGCGGCGATCTCGACGTCGGGCATCGCCAGGTAATGTTTGATGTGCGAGTTGCCCTGCCCTTTTGTGCCGACGACGGCGATGCGAATGCGGTCGTTGGCGCCGGCCAGCTTCGGGCGGGAAAGTGCGGCCGCGGCCGCGGCGCCCATCAAGAAATATCGGCGATTGACGTTCGTTTCCATGTGGTTGCGGTACCTCCACTGAGGAGGATACTACATCCACGGCGCGTGCGATTCGAACCGGACACTGCCTAAGCGCGGGACACGACGACCTGCAGGTACTCCGCCTCGCACAATAGCGTTCCGTTGTCCGCGCGGTTCGCCTGGCTGACCAAATCGACGAGATCCATTTGCAGTTTGGCCTGATCCTCGAGGCTGATCGCGGCAAAGGTACGGATCGTGGGGCCGAACCAGGCCTTCATGAACTCGACCCAGTGCGTGGCGGAAAGCGCGCGAAACAGCGCGAGGTGCTTTTCGGATTTGAGATCGGTCGCCAAGGCGCCAAAGCGCTGGCGAACCTTGTCCTCGATTCCCCACAAGACGGGCGGTTCGATGCCCGGAGGCGGAGCGAGGTATTTGGCGTTCAACTTGAACATCTGGCCGGGCAGGCCTTCCGGAGTCCAGTTGGCCATCCCAATCTTGCCTCCCGGGCGGCAGACGCGAGCCAGTTCGGAAGCTGTCTTGACGGCGTCCGGCGCAAACATGGCACCGAAAGTCGTCAGCACCACGTCGAACGACGCGTCGGGAAACGGTAGTTCTTCGGCGTCGCCGAGCTGAAAGTTAATGGCTACCCGTTCGGCGGCGGCGCGCTCGCGGCCCCGCTCGAGTAACGCCTCGACGAAATCGAGGCCGGTTACCACGCATCCGCGGCGCGCGGCGGCCAGGGCGGTGTTGCCGGATCCGGTGGCGACATCAAGAACACGGTCGCCGGCGTAAAGGGGCACGAAATCGCAGAGACGTTCTCCCACGATCATGATTTCAACGCCAATCTTCGAGAAATCGCCGGTGGCCCACGTCTGTTGCTGACGTTGTTTAAGGGTGTCCATGTGCCGGTAAGTGTACGTGAACGGGAGCCGTCCAGGCAACGACGATGCGGGCTGGGAAGCAACGCTAGGCGTCGCGAAGAGCTTCTGGTAGGAACTCCGCGGGGAAATCCTGGAAGCAGATCGGGCGCGCGAAACGCTGGATGGCCGCTGTGCCGACCGACGTAAAGCGCGGATCGCTGGTGGCGGGATAGGGTCCGCCGTGCTGCATCGCGGAGCAGACTTCGACGCCCGTGGGGTAACCGTTATAGATGAGGCGTCCGGCCTTTCGCGACAGCAAGAAGATCAGGGACCGGTGATCCTCGAGGTCGGCGGGCGTGCCGTGGATCGTGGCGGTGAGACTTCCGTTCAAGTTTGAGGCGACGTCGCGAAGTTCAGAGTCGTTGGCGCATCGAACGAGGATGGTGGACGGACCAAAAACTTCGTCACCCAACTCCTCATGCTCCAGGAATGCGCGGGCGGTGGTCTCAAAGAGCGCCGGTAGCGCTTCCGATTCGCCGACCGAGCCGTTCTGGGGCCGCGTCGTGCGAACTCCGTCCATCGAATCAATCCGGGATACGGCCTCCCGATACGACCGGGCGATTTGCGGCGTCAGCATGGTTCCGGGAACGCCCAGACCGAAGCGGTCCCGCAGTTTCCCGGCGAACTGTTCGAGCGCTTCGCTTTCGACTGCCACAACCAAACCGGGGCAAGTGCAGAACTGGCCTACCCCGAGATTCACGGCCGCCGCCAAGCCGTCGGCGATGGCCTCTCCGCGGGCCTCGAGAGCACCGGGCAAGGCGAACAGGGGGTTTACGCTGCCCATCTCCGCAAAAAACGGAATCGGCGTCGGCCGCGAAACGGCGGCGTCAAAGAGGGCACGTCCGGCGCGGTGAGAACCCGTGAATGCGCCTGCTGCAATTCCAGGATGGCGAACCAGCGCGACGCTGACTTCAGGACTTGCACCGTGCAGGAGAGAAAACGTTCCGTGAGGAATCTTCAATTCGGAAGCCGCTTTGGAGATGACGCCAGAAACCAGATCGGAGGTTTTGGGGTGCCCCGGATGCGCTTTCACGATCACCGGACAACCAGCAGCTAAAGCGGCTGCCGTGTCGCCGCCGGCGACCGAGAAGGCGAGCGGGAAATTGCTGGCGGCCCACACGGCCACTGGCCCGATCGGCATGAGGACGCGCCGCAGGTCCGGACGCCGGAGCGGCTTCCGATCAGGGAGGGCTTGGTCCACCCGCACGTCTTTCCACGCGCCGTCGCGGACCAGACCTGCAAACATTCGAAGCTGACCGACGGTGCGTCCGCGCTCGCCGGTCAGGCGGTCCATGGGAAGCGAGGACTCCGCGGACGCCGTCCGCAGAAGGTCGTCACCTAGTCCCTCGATCCCCGTGGCGATCGCCTCGAGAAAGGCAGCAATGTCATCGGGAGGAAGAACGGAATACCGCTCGAAGGCGTCCCCGGCAGCATTTACTGCCCGATCAATCTCACTCAACGTGGCGTCCGGGCGCGTTTCCGTCATAAGCGCTCGACCGTGTTCGTCAGCACGCCGATGCCATCGATGCTCATCTCTATGAAGTCGCCCGGCGATAGCGTAAACTCATCCGGCGGAATGACGCCTGTTCCTGTCAGCAAATAGCAGCCATCCGGAAATGAGGATTCGCGGTATACGAACTCAACCAACTCGGTAGGTTTGCGCTTCATGGCAGCCAAAGTTGTCGATGCCGCAAAGACGGATTTGCCGGCCCGGCTGATGGACAGGCTGATGTTCGTCTCGGGGGAAAGGGGATCGGGCGAGACGAAAACGGCCGGCCCGAGGGCGCAGCATTTGTCGTACGTTTTGGCTTGCGGAAGATATAGCGGATTCTCCCCTTCGATATCGCGGGAACTCATGTCATTCCCGATGGTGTAGCCGAGAATGACACCGCCCGG
>JBDTTK010000367.1:0-5102 GCA_039930685.1 Bryobacteraceae bacterium
ATCGGGTTAAGGTTTCGGTGTCGCGGGTCGACTCGGCGGCATGATCAATGCAGTTGTCGAATAATCGATCAAAACTTGGGCGTCGCTGAGGTCAGCGGAGTGGCCATCGCAACACCAGCTCGATACGCGCGCTGGAATGTTCAGATCATTCGCTGACGCGCTTTTCCCGTGTTTCAGTTCGCACCACTGGAGTCGTTTGCGCGACAAGCTCTCGAATCTCGTCGTTGGCATCCCAGGCGCATTCGGCGCGCAACTCATCTGTCAGGGCGTTCCGTTCGAGTAGATTCCGGACAGCCCGTTCCCGACAGAAAGAGCACGGCCCTTTTTCGTACAACGCATTCAACATCGGGATTTCCGTTTCCGGATCGGGATGACTCTTCCAGAAATCGACCAGATCCATCCCTAGACTGTGCCGGTGGTACGGGTCTTCTTCAGTGACGAACCACTTCAGCGCAATCGCGTGGTCACCGGGCTCGAAGTTCTTCGCGATCAGATCGATGGCCTCTCCGCGGCGATTGGCGCCTGTCTCCATCATCCGCAATGCAAACGCTCTTACTGCCGGGTCGACCAAGTGCTTGAGCGCACGCACGGCCGCAAAGTCCACGCGATTCTCCTCGCAGCCGGTGAGTTGCAAGATGGGACCAGCGCCGAAGGGAAATTGCCTCTCGGCGAAGATCTGAAGGTGTACGAACTGTTGTTTGGAATCCGTGGCAGCCATGAGACCCCTCGCGGATCGCTCCAACTCAGCGACGCTCGCCTTCTCGCCCCAATTCCGGTAGACGAACGGCCGGTTCGACGGTTGACTCAATAATTCCTCGTACGTCATGGATGCCCCTGCTGGGCGACACTGCCCACCCGCATCCGCCTCGGCCTGATGGCGGTTCCATGCGAAGATACGGAAGGCTTCGACCGCCGGATTGCCTTGTCCCACTTCAACGAGCGCATCCCAGGTCGGCTGCTCCCCAAACGCTTCGAAGCTCCTGCTGAGCAGCCATCCCGGGTCGATTTCATCGGACCCTACAACCAGGAGATGGCCTAATTTTTCCGCGGCAAAGATCAACCCTTTCAAGCCGTCAAGGTCGAGAAACTCGATGGCGATGTGCCACCCTTGCTTCGGTCCGGGATCAAAGGCGTCATACATGGCGCGCTTGGCGCCTTCCCGGTTGTCGGACGCCATGCACGCCGCGAAGTGAAACCGTTGCGCGACATCCCAGTCATCTCCATCATTGCGGAGGGACTGCAATACCTGGTCGAAGTAGAACTCCTTATCCGGAAGGCGTTCGACCAACTCATACATGTAAGAACCGCGAGTGCCTTCAAACTGAACGTCGTAGGAATAGCAATGTAGGCAGGCGTCCAGGATCACGTCGCGGAACTCGGTCATATCGTTGGCGCGAGCAAAGAGAATTGCTCGCCCAAAGCCTAACCGGAGGCATTCTTGAAACTCGGTCTTATCCAACTGCAGGCCACCTATTCCGATCTTGTTGTTTCAGCATAGAAAAGAGGCCGCTGTGAGGCGGCCTCTTTCATAACGGGCAAGGGGCCGGACGTGTCCGGCCCCTACAATGTTGCTACGCGCGCGCTCGGAGGCTACTTCTCCGCCAGCGCGAAGAGCTGGTTGCGGTTCATGATGAACAGCGCTCCGTTGGCCGGAACCGGAGTCGAGTAGACGCTCGAACCCATGTTCTGTTCGGAGATCAGCTTCTTGGTCTTCGACGCTTCGAGGACCACGATGTCGCCGTCTTCGTCGCCCAGGTACACCTTGCCGTTGATCACCATCGCGGAGCCCCAGACGGCGGCCAGCATGTCATGCGTCCAGTAGGACTGGCCGGTTTCGGCGTCGAGGCAGTGCAGGAAGCCGCTGAAGTCCGAGTAGAACAGCAGTCCATTGTAGATGGCGCCAGTTGAAACCGAGCGGCGGATTTTGTCGAAGTGCCAGATGCGGCCGGACGTCGTGATGTCGCCGCGCTTGGTGGCGTCGATGGCGTAGAGGTGGCCGACGCCTTCGCCGTGTTCCGGATCCTGGCCGTTGGCGATGTAGACCCGGTTCTTGTAGATCACCGGCGTCGCGATCACTTCATTGCGCGTCTTGGGCCAGACGGAATCCTTGGGATTCAGATCGAAGGCCCACAGATTCTTGCCGGTTTCCGCTTCATAGCCGCGGACCCAGCCGTCGCCTTCGCCAATCACGACTTGCACGATGTCGCCGATCTTGCCGACGGCGGGCGAAGACCACTGGCCGTGCAGAATGCGGTCGCCGACGTTGTTCACTTCCCAGACGACCTTGCCGGTCTTCTTGTCGACCGCGATCATCGACGGGGCTTTCGGAGAAGGCACGTGGACGTGGCTTTCGTCCTGGCCATTTGACGTCGAGACGTAGATGAGGTTGCCGTAGGATACGGGCGAGGAGTTCGACATGTTGTGCGGAGAGGCGCCGACCTCTTCCATCATGTCGAGCTTCCAATTCTCTTTGGCTCCGCCTTTGCCGTCCCCTTTGGCGCTGAGGCTAACGAGCTCACAGCGGTTGGTGACGAAATACACGTTGTCGCCCTCGACAAGCGGCGACGAGCAAACGCCCTGGAACGGCCAGTCGTTGGCGCGGCCGGTCGAAAGTTTCGCACTGGTGTGCTGCCAGAGGAACTGGCCGTCGGACTCGCGGAAGCACATCAGCACGCCGCGGTCGCCGCCTTCCTTGGGATTGCGGACGAGTTCGTTGTTGGTTCCAACGTAGACCTGGCCGCCGGCGACAATCGGGTTGCCGTAGCTCTGCGACCCGAGTTGGGCGACCCACTTGACGTTCTTGCGGTTCTTCTCAGAAACGTCCCACGTCGTTGGGATGCCTTTCATCGAGGAGACGAGATTGCGGTCCGGCGTGCCGCCCCACATGGGCCAGTCGCCGGAAGTTCCGATGGGGTCGGAGGCGTTCACGAGGAAGAGGCCGCCCACCAGAGTCAATACGCCGAACCCGAGTACCGGGATTTTCATGGACTTGAGGTTTCGCATTTAGTTCGAGGTCACCTTATAGTTGTCGAAGAACGCGCCGAACTGAGAGTCGGCGAACAGGCCGGGGCTGCCTTCCCGGTTTCCGATCGGGTCGATCCGTTCGACCATCCATTTGGCGGGCTCGGGCTGGCCCTTCTCCCACGCCTTGCCTTGCACCTGTACTTTGCCGTCCGGCATGTTCTGGACGCGCAGTTTCATGTGATACCAGGTGTCGGCCTTTACTTTGAAATCGGTGCCGACGCTCCGTTTGGTTTCGGGCTGCCAGGGGTTGATCTCCAGGCGATCGCTCGAGCCGAACAGGAACAGAGTGTAGCGCTGCGCGACGATGCCGAGGTCCCCCATCTGGCGGCGCTTTTCGACAAAGCGAACATCGGATTCAACCGTATAGTTCTTCCAGTCGGTCGGCCCCATGAACACGCGCATGCGCTTGAACAGGGTGGCGTCAGGCTGTTTCTCCAGCACCTTTTGGCCTTCGAGCTCCGTCACGTGGAACTTACCGGCGACTGCGCTCACCCAATTCGGCGGGAGCGAGCCGACGGCATAGCTGTCGAAGGTCTCGTTCCAGGGCATCGGCGGGATCACTCTGGCGCGCGCTTCTCCGGAGATGCCGCCGACCGTGGCCGTGATGATGCCGGCCTGGCCGACGTTGTCGCCCGCAACGGTGAGCTTTCCATTGGCGACAGTGCCTTTGATTCCGTCCAATTTCCAGGTGGCGCTGGTGTCCTCGCGGAGGAAACGGCCCTTGTCGTCAAACAGCTTAACTTTGAAATTGACCGCTTCACCGGGCTTGAGCACCAGCTCGGTCGGCGACACTTCGACCCAGGCGGGGGGGCCGTCGCCCTTCTCGGCCGCGGGTTTCACGTAAGGCGGCGGCGTCCGGCCGGGGCCCTTAGGTCCGATGGCATAAAGGGTATCGGTGGAGGCGAAGTACACGCGTCCGCGGGCGATCGCGGCCGAGGCAATGACCGGCTCAGGAATGTGCTCGGTGGCAATGCCAGTCTGCGAGATGGGGAGTTCGACTTCGCTCAGAATATCGACTTTGTCGGCATGCGGACGGAGGATGTAGAACTTTCCATTCTCCGAGCCAACGTAGAGTTTGCCGTCGCCCAGAACGGGTCCTGCTTTTTGCGCGACGCCCAGGTTCTGTTTCCAGAGGCGGCGTCCGGTCATGGAATCGAACGCTTCAAGGTTCGCGCCGTTGTCGGCCTGATAGATGCGGTCGCCGTCGGAAAGGGGATTCGAGAATCCACCCATCCAACCCTGGACCGCCCATTTGACGTGGTCTTTGCCGAGAGCGCCCTTGCCCGTGGCGTCGATGGCGGCGATCAGACCCATGTCGTTGCCTTCGAGGTTTTCCTCGCTATGCGACACGATGGCGTAGTGTCCGGCCATGACGATGGCGGTATTGAGTCCGCGCTTGGTGGCTTTATAGGTCCAAATTGGCTTGCCAGTATTGGCCTGAATCGAAATGACGGCGCCATCGGATCCGCCGGTGATCAGTTGCCGGACGCCATCCACGTTCGCAATCATCAGCGCGGAGTAGGTAGTGTCGAAGGGGCGTCCGCCGGGGGTTGAAACCCACTGGACTTGGCCGTTTCGCTTGTCGATGGCAATGAAGCGCTGCGCGCGGTTCGACATTTTGCCCCAAGTGGAAATCGGCATGGCGATGATGACGTGGTCGCCGTCGATCAGCGGGGTGATGGTGCGTCCGCCGTGCGTGGTGAACGGAACGAACTCTTCAGTGAAGGAGTGTTCCCACAGAACTTTGCCATCTTTCGACAGCGCGACGAGGGTGCCGGCACCGGTGAGCGTGTAGACGTTGCCGGTTTCGGGGTCAGCGACCGGCGACGACCACGCGATACGGTGCGCGGGTACGTCGGATTGGTACATGTTCGTCTTGTGCTCCCAAAGCAGCTTGCCTGTGTCGGCGTTGAAGCAGAGGAGGCGCTCCTGTTCGGAGGGTCCGGAGCCGGCGGTGTTCTGAAGATAAAGATGATCGCCGAGGATAACGGGCGTCGAGCGTCCGCCGTAGGGCGCTTTCCAAGCCAGATTCTCGCCGGAGAGGGACCACTTTTCAGGAAGGTTCTTTTCCGGTGATT
>JBDTTK010000368.1:0-5101 GCA_039930685.1 Bryobacteraceae bacterium
ACACCGGAGGAATGCCACGCCGTCCGCGAGTGGATTCAACGTGGAGGCCGCCTCCTCCTGATCGCCGATCATGCCCCCATGGGCTCCGCGAATCAGATCCTCGCGCGCGAACTGGGCGTGACGATGGGCGAAGGATTCACCTACGACCCGAAGCATTCGGTCGCGGGCTCACCGAGTTCCATCATCTTTTCACGCGAGAACCGAATGCTGGCCAATCACGCGATCACGCGCGGACGCAATACCGCCGAGCAGGTAAATAAGGTCGTTGCCTTCACCGGACAGTCCCTCAAAGGACCGCCTGGCAGCATCTCGATCCTGAATCTTGCGGACACGGCGTTCGATCGCGCCGACCGGACTAGCGTCGATTCCCGCCCGATCGCCGGTCCGTCGCAAGGCCTGGTCTTCCGCCTCGGACGCGGCCGCGTCGCCGTGATGGGCGAGGCTGCGATGCTATCCGCCCAGCTAGGCGGAGCCAACCGGCGACCGATGGGGATGAACGTCAAGGGAAACGACGACCGCCAGTTCGCGCTCAACCTGATGCACTGGCTGTCCGGCCGCTTGCGTTAAACGCTAAGGCGCCACGTCGGCTTCGAAGCTTTTCGGCGGGTTGAGGTACAGAATTCGACCGCAGCTTTCGCAGAACATCACCTGATCGCCCTTGCGTAAGTCCTGCTGGAATTGCTGGCGGAGCGTGATCTGGCAGGCCGAGCACCGCCCGTCTTCGACCTCGGCGATCGCGATTCCGGCCGACTTCTTGCGGATCCGGTCGTAGGCCGTGACCAACTGAGGCTTCAACTCCGCGACGATCTTGGCCCGCTCCGTGTTGTGCTCGGCGAGGAAGCCCTGATCCTGGGCCATACGATCCCGAGCACGCTTCTTCTCCGCATCCACTTGAGCCTGCTCATCTTTGAGCGCCGCTTCCGCAGTCTTCACGTTGACGTCGAGGGCTTCGGATTCGCCCATCAGTTCGAGAATCCGGTCCTCTGCCTTGCGGATTTCGGTCTCGCAATACTCGATCTCATGCTGAAACGCCCGATATTGGTCGTTGTTCTTCGCCAGCAGCATCTGATCGCGCAGCTTGGTGATCTTCTGCTGCTGGATCTGGATGTCGCCCTCGAGCTTCTTGCGCTCTTTCTGATTGGCCGTGAGGGCGGCTTTATCGGCTTCGAGGCGCCGCTTGTGCGAATCGAGAGTCTTTTCGATGGCAGCGATATACCGGGGAAGCTGCGCGATTTCCTTCTCAAGCGCGGCCGACCGCGTATCGATGGATTGCAGGCGCAGAATGCGCTCAATTTCAGGGAGCATTGAAAGACGATTGTAGCAGCCGCTACTGTAGAGATAGGCGCGCGGCCGTCTCAGCAGGAACTCCGCGCGCTGTCACTCTACATGCTTACTCGCATTCTTTTCGATATCCCCTTCGACCAGATCGAAGCCTCCCAGATTGACCCCGCGATGGACGCGCTGCTCGCCGAGTCGCGCGCCGGCATGGCGGAAATCGCTGTGCCAAAGCCCCGGACCTGGGCCAACACCATGGAGGCCCTCGACCACTTCACGGAGAAGCTCGACTACGCGTTCGGCGTCGTCCGCCATCTGGAATCCGTAGCAACCACTCCCGAACTCCGCGCCGCGTTCAACGCCGTGCAGCCGAGGGTCAGCGAGTTCTACTCGTCCCTGCTTCTCGACGAGGGCCTCTGGAGCGCCGTCAAGTCCTTCGCCGAAACAGAAGAGGCCAAGGCGCTAACCGGCACCCGCAAGCGATACCTCGTCAAGACCATCGACGCCTTCAAACGTCAGGGTGCCGAATTGGGTCCGGAGGGTAAGGGCCGCCTGAAGGAGATCGACGTCGCGCTCGCGCAAGTGACCACCAAGTTCTCCGAAAATGTCCTGGATTCGACCAACGAGTGGGAACTCATCCTGACCGACGAAGCCAAACTCGCCGGCTTGCCGCCCAGCGCCGTCTCCGCGGCCCGCGCGAGCGCCGAGTCGAAAGGCAAGGAAGGCTGGCGGTTCACGCTTCAGGCGCCAAGCTACCTCCCGTTGATGACCTACCTCGACGACGGCGAGATTCGCGCGCAAGCCTACATGGCCTTCGCGATCCGCGCGACCGAACCGGCGCGCGACAATCGCCCGCTTGTCGTGGAGATCCTGAATCTCCGCAAAGAAAAGGCCAAGCTGTTGGGCTTCGCCGACTTCGCCGACCTGATCCTCGGCGAGCGCATGGCCAAGACCGGCGCCGCCGCCTTGGCCTTCGTCGAAAGCCTGCACCAAAAAACTCGTGGCCGCTTCGTCGAGGAAAATGCCGAGCTCGAAGCCTTCGCGAAAGGCAAGGTCGAACCGTGGGACGCGGCGTATTGGGCGGAAAAGCAGCGCGTCGCACTGTACGCCTTCGACGAGGAAGAGTTGCGGCCGTACTTCCCCCTCGATCGCGTGATGCCCGGCATGTTCGAGCTGTTTGGAAAACTGTTCGGCATTCGCGTAGTGGAGGAGAAAGGCGTTCCCGGCTGGGACAAGGAAGTCCGCCGGTACGCGATCTTCGATGCGACCAACACCGACCTCCACCTCGGCAGCTTCTACGCCGACTGGTATCCGCGCGAGAACAAACGCGGCGGCGCCTGGATGGACTCGCTCATCACCGGCTATCCCGACGCCGGCCAAGCTCACCTCGGATTGATCTGCGGCAACCTGACGCCGCCGGTCGACGGAAAGCCCGCGCTGCTCACGCACCGTGAGGTGGAAACCATCTTCCACGAATTCGGACACCTGCTGCACCATTGCCTGAGCCGCGTCGAGGTCCGGTCGCTTGCCGGAACCAGCGTCCCCTGGGACTTCGTGGAACTACCGAGCCAGATCATGGAGAACTGGTGCTGGGAGCGCGCCGCGCTCGACCTGTTCGCCAAGCACTACCAGACCGGCGCGCCCATTCCGGAAGAGCTGTTCGAGAAAATGGTCCGCGCCAAGAACTTCCGCGCCGCCAACGCGCAGATGCGCCAACTCGGATTCGCTACGGTCGACCTCACTCTCCACCGCGAGTACGATCCGGCGCGCGACGGCGACGTGATCGCCTACGCGCGAAACCTCCTGCAAACGTTCTCGTCCGCCCCGCTTCCCAGGGAGCACGCCATGATCGCCGCGTTCACGCACCTGTTCGCGAGCCCGGTGGCGTACGGCGCTGGCTATTACAGCTATAAGTGGGCGGAAGTACTCGATGCGGATGCCTTCACGCGCTTCAAGAAGGAAGGCGTGTTCAGCGATCGTGTCGGCCAGGAGTATCGCCGGCGGATTCTCGAGAAGGGCGACAGTGAAGATCCGGCAGATCTGTACCGGAGCTTTATGGGACGCGATCCGGACCCGAACGCCTTGCTCGAGCGCGCCGGCCTCGCTTAGTCCGGATAATCGCCAACAGCCCGGTCGCCGCCAGGATCCACGTCGACGGCTCGGGGTTTGCCCCCGCGCCGACATCGAACGCCGGATCGAGAAAGCCGCTGATAATGTCGTTGCCGCACGTCGCGGACGCGAACGAGAAGCTCAGGCCGCCGCTCTGAAACGCGAGGTAGAGCTCGGTGGGCGTGGGAACGGTCACAATAACGCTAAAGCGCGGCGTCACGAGCCCGTCGCCGCCAAGGTAGTCGACGTTCACGAACCCCGCGAAACCCGATGCGGACAGCGAGCCGTTCGCGTCGCGCAGCCAGACCGGCGAATCGTAGCGGTAGATATTATTCGGTGGATCGTTTAAGGCTTCGCGCGCAGTGTACCAGCCGCCCCCGTTGAGGACTTCGTACATCTGACCGGCAAACAGCAGGTTCGAATCCGGCCCTCCGTTCAGCGAACCCGCATGGTCCGCCAGAGGGACGCCCCATTTCGGCGCGCCGTTCTCCACGAACAACAAATCGCCCACCGATAGCCACGGCGACCACGAGTATTGAAACGCGTCGAGCGTCGATCCGCCCACGGCGCCGAAATTGAACCGCAGTTCCACCGTGGTTGTCGACGGTGTGATCAAGACGTTCGCGAATTGAATGTCAAAGCTCCGCGGATCACCAATGACGTCGCCGTTTGTCCCAGGAAACGCGTCGTGGAAAACCAGAGAGGGGAAGGCGGGCGACGCGAAGAGGAGAACGCCAAAGAAGCCCGCCCGAAACAAACACCTGATCATCTGTTCATGTAGTGGCCCGGCGGTGCGGGAATTCTCCGACTTACAATAGTTAAAGTGTCGGTTCCGCCGCTCCCACCTCCGCTCGATGCTCTGGGCCAGCGTAAATTTTCGTTTTACCCGGCGATCCTGAACATCGAACACAACGAATGGATCTTCCGTAAGACCTCCTGGAGCGAGATCCTGGTCTTCAATCCGGCCGGTAATTTTGAGCTGTGGGTTCCCCGCCGGTACCTCGGCGAAGTTTCACGTATCGACGAGCCCGTCGTCATCGTAGGACTCTCGAAAGAACTGGAATTCAAGGGCGGCATGCTGATGGCGCATGAGCGGCGGGTCCTCGAGATGCCGCGCGCGGTGAACGAAGGCCCGCGGATTCGGACGGAAGAAGAGCAGGCCGCCGAGAGCCAACCCGCGCCGGTAGTCGGCATCCGTCTCGAGAGCGGAGCCGAGTCTCGAATCGCCCGGCTGATCGGCGGAGCAATTGCGGTTGCACTGGTCGCCTCGGTCGCCGTCGTGATTCTGGTTCGCGATGGATCTCGCATCCAGTATTCGGCGGTTGTGCAATCCGACCTGCCGTTCAACGCAAACGACGACGTGTTCTCCATCGAGGAAAAATTCGGCAAGCCCGTCGAAGACAAATGGAGAAGCGATCAGGGCGAACTCCAATACCGTAAGCTCTGGTACCCGGATCGCGGCTTGAATATCATCCTGATGGGCAGCGACCGCAAATCCATCCATTACCTCGGAGCCTTCGACAAGGACTGGCGCGTCGTTCATTCGGTGGACCTTCCCGGCCAGAAAAACTCGGCCTCGATGCTGCGAGCCGTCCCCCGCTTCTGACGAGCGGTGCATGCTCGCGCACATCCTCCAAGGTGCAGTGATACGCTAACGGGACTTATGGTTCCGACAGACGCAATCCACGTTGACTCGCTGTTCTCTCTCAAAGGCAAG
>JBDTTK010000369.1:0-5076 GCA_039930685.1 Bryobacteraceae bacterium
AACGTGGTCGCGAAGTTGGAGGTGTCGGCCGCGGTGATCAGCAGTCCGCCTTTGCGGACAAAGTCCTGCAAATGCTCCAGGCCGTTCCAGCCGAGACCGGGCCGCATGTCGTCGGTCTGGTCGATCTTGCCGATGTTGGGCGTGAGGGCCGTGGTCTTCCAGGGCAGCGCGTTTCCGTACATTGGAAGTCCGCTGACGATGGTCTGCGGATTGCCGCGGACGCCGGGCGCGAACACGATGACGTCGTACTTGGAACGCAGGTCGCCCATCTTCGAGACGGTCTGCGTATTGATGTAGTCGAACGGAATCTTGAGCCGGTCGAACTCCATGCGCCACCAGCCTTCGCTTTGCGTGCTGAGCCAGGTGTGCATCATGGCGATCCGCGCGGCGCGCACCGGATGCGCCTTGACGCTCGGGGCAGCGGCTGCGGCGTAGGCGCGGATTCCCAGTTCGGAAGTGGCCTTCTGGAGGTCTGCGACCGAGACGCCTTTCACGATAAAGGACCCGCGATTAAACTTGTGACCGGCGGCCTCGAAGGGCTCTTCAGCGGCATCGAACGAGGCGCTCTTGAAGCGGTACCGCAAGGTCGCGAGGGCGTCGTCCGCGTTGTGATTGATGAGGAAGACGCTTCCGGCGCCCTCGACACCACCTGGAGCCTGCACCGGTCCTTTGACTGGATCCATCGCGGCTGAGAGCACCTTGATGTCGGTGACGCGTGCGACGTGGACGTTGCCAAGTTCGCCGAAGGTCCAGCCGGTGTCGTCGTAGATGTTCTTCTGCGGATCGCTGACGGCCCAATACTGATAGTCGAGCAGCGTATCGGCGATGCGGCTGTAGGGCTGGTCCATACGGACGATGTAGCTGCCCGCGGGGAATGTACGCGGTTCGGGCTTTGGCTTTTCGGCGGGCTTGCGCTCGCCGTCGGCGCCGGCGTCCATCGATACGCCGCCGCGACGGGCAGGAGCCTTCTTGCCGGGCATCATGACGGTGAACGGCTCGGTCGCGCGAGAAATCTCGCAACCCTGATCCTGCAGCATGCGGAGCAAGTCGGCCTGTCCGCCCGGACGCGGATCGTCGGCGGGGAAGACGTAGGCGGAGGGTCCGGCGGTGCCGGGCTTTTCGATCGAGCGCTTGGCCTTCAGGTAGAAATTCTTGAGGAAGAGCTTGTTGTTGGTCGCGTAGTAGGCGAGCGCGGTAAGAACGCCGGTCTGTTCGTAATTATTGTTGTTGCGCTGCGACCACTTGGCTTTGGGAAGAGGCGGGTTCTGCCTATACCAGGTCCGCGCGTAGTCGCTGGGGCGAAGCGTGCGGACTTCGGTATCGGCGCCGCCGTTGCCGAATGTTTCATAGAGGCGGCTGATGCCATTGTGCATGGCCGCGATAAACATGAGGTAGCTCGGCGACCAAGTGTCGAAGGTGCCATGGGTGAAGACGCCCGGCATGCCGAACTTGGTCATTTCCGAGACGTTGTTCCAGCCCATCATCTGCCATTCGTCGGCCAGGATCGGGTCGATCCAGGCGTTGTAGGGTCCGTCGCCGACGGTGTTGTCGTAGAGGTACGGCACGGACTCGTGCAGGTCGTGGAGGACCTGGGCTTTGAAACCAACAAAGGTGTTCAGGACATTGCGGGTGAGTTGCAGCGAGAGGCCCATGGAATCGCGATTGTTGTCGTGCGCGACGTAATGGCCCCAATAGATGAGTGACGGCCATTGCTTTCCGGGATTGGCAAGGTGCCATTTGTAGACGTCGACGATGCGGTCGCGGCCGTCGACTTCGACGATGGGAGTGATCAGGGTGATGACGTTGTCGCGGATGTGGCGGATGTAGGCGCTTTCGTCGACGGCAAGGCGATAGGCCATTTCCATCAGGGCGGTCGGCGCTCCGGTCTCGGGCGAATGGATCGTGCCGGTGACGTAATAAATCGGCGTCGACTGGGCGACGAGTTTGTCGGCTTCGGCGTCGTCCATCCGAATGGTGCGCGGGTCCGAGAGTTTAGCCAGGCGGGCGCGATTCTCGTCCATGCTGGCGATGAGTTTTTCGGAGGCGACGGCGACGGCGATCATCTCGCGGCCTTCTTCGGTCTTTCCAATGCTGAAGACCTTAACGCGCGGGCTGGCCTTTTCGAGCATCCGCATGTAGCGATAGACTTCGTGCGAATACGGAAGGATTCCGGGCGCGCCGGACACATCGCCGAGAACCGCTTTCGGGGTCGGGACGGTCTTGGAAGCGGGCAGGTAATCCGTCAGGGGCGAATTGAAGAAGGTCTCGGTAGTGTATTCGTGAATTTTCTTGGTGTACTCTTCGTCGACTGGTTGGCTTGCATCCCTGCCCGGCTTATAGGGGACGGTGGCGCTGGGCTGACCTAACAGTGAACTAACGAACAGTACAGGTAGGAGATAACGGACAGTACGCATATCGGACAGAGGATACCGCAAGTCCGATGGGGCCGCGGGCGACGGGCGGTCCGCCGTTCAGGCGGACAGGGCCAGAACCGAATGCAGCAACACGTTGGCGCCGCGCGCGCAGTCTTCCCAACGGCTGAGTTCCTTTGGCGAGTGGCTGATGCCGCCGATGCTGGGGATAAAGATCATGCCCATGGGACCGAGGAAGGCCATGCTCTGGGCGTCGTGTCCGGCGCCGCTCGGGAGGCGCTTGCTGGGAAGTTTTAGCTTCGCCGCCGACTCCTCGATGACGCTCTGGACCTTGGGGCTGGCGATGGCGGGCGCAAGCCGCTCGACGAGTTTCATATCAATCTCTGTGCCAGTCTGCGTGGCGATGGCCGCAGCGCGGGCGCGAATGGCGGCCCCAAGTTGATCGAGCTTTTTCTGGGACAGGTCGCGCAGTTCGACGGTCATGCGGACGGCACCGGGGACGACGTTCGGCGCATTGGGGGTGACGTTCATTTGTCCGACGGTTCCGACTTGAGGTCCAGCAGGATGGGTCACGATCTCGTTTACCGCGAGGGTCAGTTGGGATGCTGCGATCAGGGCATCGTGGCGGCCCGGCATGGGCGTAGTTCCGGCGTGATTGGAGAAGCCGCGGACGTCGACGATGTACTCGTCGATCGCGACGATTCCCTCGACGACGCCGACGGGAATGCGGTCCCGTTCGAGGGTGCCACCCTGCTCGATGTGGAGTTCGAGGTAGGCGTGGAAGGAATCAGCGGGGCGGCGGGCCTCGCTGATTCGCTCCGGGACGCCGCCGATACGGCGGATGGCGTCCGGTTTCTTCATGCCGTTCCAGACGCGGTCCATTTCGTCGGAGGCGAGGCGGCCAGCGCAGGCGCGGCTTCCGGCGAGTCCGCTATTGAAGGCGACACCTTCCTCGTTCGCCCAGACAACCATTTCAAGTGGACGGCGCGTGCGGATGCCCCGTTCGTCGAGGGTGCGGATGACTTCGAGGGCGGAAAACGAGCCGAGGTCGCCGTCGAAATTGCCGCCGCTCGGAACGGAGTCAATGTGAGAGCCGAAGAGAATGGGCGCTTCGTGTTCGGCGTTAGGCGCCGAGAACTTGGTCCGGCGGCCGAAGATGTTTCCGGCAGGGTCGACGCGGGGCGCGAGTCCGGCCGCTTTCATGCGATCCATGAAGAAGGCGCGGCCAGCACGGTCGGCGTCAGAGTAGGCGACGCGGCTAACGCCATCCGAAAAATTGCCGCCGGATGGCCGTCCGAAGGCGCTGAGGCCCTCGATGTCCCGGCGGAGGCGGTCCGCGTTTACTAGTGGCAGTTGGCGGTCCTGCCCCAACATATGGCCAGCGGCGGCGATTCCCACAAAAAAATTTCTTCGATTTAGTCGCAAGGCCATGGCGTAAGTCTACCTCAGGACGCCGAAGGTCAATCTACGAATAGTCCTAGTAGTGTGTTTGCTTTAGGGGTGTCGGACAAGCAGATTACGAAAGATTTCCACAGTCGATCCAGAGCACTCGATAAAGCGGTATCGTATTGATTTTATGAACCATTATTGATTCAAGACTAACCATAGTTTGATGGTTATCCACAATCGATCCATTGGGGTGCAAAGGGTGTTTTGGCGAGATGGTCCTACCCCTCGTAACTCCTTTATCTAGAAGATTTGGCAGCTACGGTCACGGATCGTAAGATGCTTGTACCCCAACCGAAGCTCTATTCACCATGAGGGTTGTTTTCCCTATCGTTACCTAGCAGCTCCTCGCTAGAAGGAGCGGTTCCAAACAACGTTTGAAAGGTTCGAAAATGAAAGCCCATCATCTACTCTCTCTCGCAACTCTTGCGCTCGGTACGCTCGGAATCGGCAGCGCAGCAAGCATCACCAACTTCGATCTAGGTTCCGGCGGAACGAACGTCGGATCCGGATTCGGCAATGTCCGGACCTGGACGAACGTTCAAGGTACGGGTATCACGATTACCGCAACCGCTTTCAGCGCGTCGTCGGTTGGCACTGGCCTGGTGGCTTCACAGCTCGGGCAATACAGCGGCCTGGGTCTCGGCGTCTGTAACCCGGGCGAGGGAACCGGCTGCGGCGATCCGAATCACCAGGTGGACAATAGCGGATACTACGACTTCGTGTTGTTCACGTTCAGCGCTCCCGTGTCCGCGCTTTCGTTTGTGGCGGATCCGTACGGCAACTACGACAGCGACGCCACCTATTACACGCGAAACGGCAATTCGGGTTACACGATCCTTGGCAAGACACTCGCGCAGCTCGTCTCCACCCAGGGCTTTAACTCCCCTTTGAACGATGACATCTCCTGCTGCGGCAATACCAATACGGTTCCCGTCACCGGCAGCGGTATCACTTCCATCCTATTCGGTACGCGGGTTGGCGGCGATTCGCATGTGGATTACTTCAAGATTCACACGCTCTCGGCTACCACCACCCCCGGACAGGTCGGCGACGTACCAGAGCCGGCGACGTTCGGCCTCCTCGGCGCGAGCCTGCTCGGCATCGGCCTGATGCGCCGCCGCAGCCAGAAGCGGTAAGCACATCGTCGGACACTACGGTTGGCCTCAAGGCCACTCTGGAAAACAAGGCATCCCCGGGACGAGAGTCCTCGCGGGGTGCCTTTCTTTTTTTGATTTCCGGCTCCGATTCGGGAACC
>JBDTTK010000370.1:0-5063 GCA_039930685.1 Bryobacteraceae bacterium
GCTTCTGTTGCTGCTGACGCTGGGCGTCCTGCTGTTGCTGACGCTGTACCTTCTGTGCGTCCTGTTGCTGTTTCTGTTGCTGCTGACGCTGGGCATCCTGCTGCTGCTGCCGCTGCGCCTTCTGCGCATCCTGTTGCTGCTGGCGCTGAACGTCCTGCTGTTGCTGACGCTGTGCCTTCTGTGCGTCCTGTTGCTGTTTCTGTTGCTGCTGACGCTGGGCATCCTGCTGCTGCTGCCGCTGCGCCTTCTGCGCATCCTGTTGCTGCTGGCGCTGAACGTCCTGCTGTTGCTGACGCTGTGCCTTCTGTGCGTCCTGTTGCTGTTTCTGCTCTTGCTGACGCTGCGCCTGCTGGGCATCCTGCTGCTGCTTCTGTTGCTGCTGACGCTGGGCGTCCTGCTGTTGCTGACGCTGTACCTTCTGCGCGTCCTGTTGCTGCTTCTGTTGCTGCTGGCGCTGGACATCTTGTTGCTGCTGCCGCGCGGGAACGTTCTGCCGTCCTGGTGGCGCCGGCTGGGGAACATTCGCCGGTGTCTGAGGCGTGGCGGCAACTGTCGGCCGCACCCGTTTGACTCGGCCCATATCCATGACGCGGACCGGAGCGGCGGGTGACGGCTCACTCTTCCGCATCTGTTGGACCGTATTCGGAGGAAGCGGACGGCCAGGCGTCTGAGTCAACGCCTGCCGTTGCCGGTCGAACGAAATAGGAGCTGGAGGAGGCGGCGTGCGGGCTACCACCGGCCGGCTTAAGACGTTGGCCGGCGGACGGGGAGCCCTCGAAGATGTGTCTCCGCGGCCGCCGAGCACACTCTCCCGTTGCGGAACGGTGGTGGGCGCGCGGTAGACCTGTGCCGCCGCAAGTTGAGCGGCCGGCACCGCCCGGGCATCCTGAGTTACGCGCCGCCCGCTCGCGAAGTTCGCCTGCGGAACTGCCGTGACACCGTTTCGCACATGACGGTTCACGTACGGGATGTTCGCCATTCCATCGTTATTCGACGTCCGGCTGTAGGCGTAATAGTTGTTGATGCTGGTGTTATTGATGACCGTGTTGGTGTTGTTCACCCGGTTGAAGTAGCCCTGGCTCACCTGATAGGACGGAAAATATGGCTCCCTCGGACCGAGTGGGAACCAGGCAACGGCGGCGGCGGCGCCAATCGAAAAGCTCAGGCTGAAACTCGAGCCTCCGCGCCCCCCGCCGATCCACGCGACGAGAGCCGGCGCATACACTGGAGTCACCCCGTAAGGGCCCGGTACCCAACCCCACCGGCCGCCGAAGGAAGCCCAGCGGCCGTAATGATAGGGAGCGAACCCCCACGGCGCATCGTCAACCCAGGTCCAACCCCAGGGCGAGATCCAGGCCCAATGCCCGTCGTGATACGGCGCCCATCCCGCGGAAACGCTGGTCGGCATCCAGACTTCGCCATATCCCGGCTGGTTATTCCAACTGCCGTATTGATCGAGATCATCGTATCCGGCCACCTCGCGAGAGACGTAGCGCGCAGACCGCGATTGGTCTTCGCGGCGGTCACGCGCGGAGCACCATTGGTCCCAGGCGTTGTCTCCGGGAGCGGCACCGACGCGGTAGCTGATTTGATCAAACCCCCTCACAACGGCCTGTTGGCGCGCGTACAACGGGAAGGTCTCGCCTCCACCCGTGACGTCGCCTTCGCCATCGCGGACCGTGATGAAGGTGGTCTCGGAATTTGGATTGGCGTCGACATTGTAATTGCCGGGCCGGATCACATTGAAGGCGACGTTCGGCGTGTCGATCTCTAAGATGTGGTCACGCCCGAGATTGCGCACCCGGACCGTCAGAGTGCCTTCCGAAAGGCGAATCTGCACTGTTCGGTCATCCAGGCTGAGAAACTCGAGAGCTGTGTTCGGACCCAAACGCAACGCCGTAGAACCTACGTGTAATTCGGCTCGCGCCCGGTCGCCCACCCAGATGTTGTCGCCCGCGATAAGCGGGCGGTTAATCGTGGCGTTCACCCACTCGTCGACGCCCGCTGGTTGAAACGAAACGGGACCGTCAATATAGTTGAGCCGGCCAACTCGGCTCGGCGGATCGTACTGCGCGCTAAGAAAGGCCGTCGATGCGACGATCAGTAGAACAAATCTCATAATCTGCGGCATTGCATTCCCTTCTCCAGGGTGCCTCCCGGACAGCGTCTGCGCATTGCTAAGACGGGGCGCCGCAGTAACTACTAGCACGATGAGTACCAATTCCCGCAGATTGCAGGATCGGCGGTGCGACCGGCGCTGTAACTACGCGGGAATCGCGTTTTATTTGCGAGGTGCGGACAATCCGAAGATGTTGCCTTCCGGATCGACGCCGTCCCAACTGCCCCATGGACGCCGGATAAGAGTCACTCCGAGGCCCTTCAGCCGATCGAGTTCCGACGACAGATCCTGCGCTTCAAGGATCAGCTTGAGAGGCGTCTCTTCGCGAAGTTCGCGAGGCGAAGCGATTTCAATCCCGGCGGCGACGGACGGAGGGATGGAGTGCAGCGCGAAGCGGGTGCCGCCTGTGTCGAACTCCACATAGGTCTCGGTACTCGATTTCTCAATGAGGCTGAATCCGAGCGATTCGTAGAACTCGGTCATCCCCCGGAGGTCCTTCACATACAACATGGCGGTGCGCAGGCGCATCACCGCCGATGATAGCGCCGCGTGTCTTAACGTGCACTCTTCGCGAAGCGTTTGCGAAACTCGGTAATTTCTTCCGTCGTCGGAGACCAATTCGTATCGCAGGTATTGCAATGGAAAACCAGCGCGCCAGACTTCAACGCTGCTTCAAACTCCTGCTGCGTGAAGTCAACCGTCTGGTTATGGTTGTTGGGACAGACGATTTCAAATTCCTGGCGATCACTCATAAGGTGCTCCTGTCCTTGAAAGCGGATTCGGCGATTGCCGCGGTTCAGACAGCTAATCGATAAGCAGGTTGCAGGCCACTTCGACCTGAGGGCTACCCGATGGCAGCGCGGCACCGCGAGTACGCCCAGGCTGAGCGGATACGGCTCGCATCGAATGCCTCCTTGGCGTACGGCAATGGGCGAGGCGGCGACCTGCGATAGAATCGAGGTTTGCGACGCCTGATTCCTGTCCTGCTTTGTCTCGCGCTCGTGGCCCCCGCGCTGCCTCAGAGCCGCAAGAAGAAAAAGAAGAAGACGGAAGAAGAGATCACGCAGACGCTGCCGGCGCTTCCGGATCCGCCGCCCGCCATCGTCGCGGAGACACGGCGCCTCTCGTTCGAAGTTTCTCCACTGTCCGCCAAAGGGCTGCTCTCGCAGCAAACCCGCGAGGCGCTGAAGTCCGTTCTCAAGCAGAATCGCGGCGCGCAAATCGTCAAGCTCCGCGCCTTCGTCGCCGGAACCGGCGATCTGCGGCGCGTCCAAACCCTAGTCAGCGAGATGTTCGCGGACAAGAAGATGTCCTTGCCGGTCCTCACGACGGTGCAGGTCGGGCTGCTGCCGCTCGAAGGAGCGCAGATCCAGATCGAGTCGACGGCGGTTGAGAAGAAACCCACCGCGCCGGAGGGTCTTGCATTTATTTCGGGCGTTGCCGCGGATTCGGTCGAGCAATCGATCGCAGGCCTGGTGCGAGTGGCGGGCGGACTGCCGGTCCTACGCGCCACGTGCTTTCTGAGTTCGCTCAGCGACTTTCAGAAAACGTTCGCCGGCATGCAGGGCGCTTTCCCGGGAGCGGCGAACGCGATCGTCCAACGCCAGAGGATTCCAAGCACGCCGGTATGCGAATGCGAGGCGGTCGCCAAACTGGACCACGCCCCGGCGGCGCCGGTCGAATTCGCGAATCCGCAAGAGTCGACGAAATCGCCGAACTACTCGCAGGTCGCGCGGGTTGGCGCCGAACGGATCGTGCTGTCCGGACTTCAGATGGGCTTTCGCGATACGGACGACGACGTGAAACTTGCATTTGAACGGCTGGAAAAGGCACTCGAAGCCAATCACGCGAGTCTCAAAGACGTGCTTATGGTGAGCGCGTATCCGCTGTCGCGCGCGATTACGGAGAAGATTCGCGCGCTCCGATTCGGCTTTCTCGACAAGGCCAAGCCGCCCGCCAGCACGTTGCTGGTGTTCGAAGGCCTCCCGTCGCTCGATTCGTCGTTCGGCCTCGACGTCATCGCCGTCGCGCACTAGCCGCGCGGCGGGCACGCCACGCGCCACGGAAGTCTGATATTGTGGCGCACACTATGGCATCCACAGTACTTCTAACGGGCGCTTCGACCGGAATCGGCCGGGCCACGGTAGTTCATTTTCGCGATAAGGGCTGGAACGTCGCCGCGACCATGCGCGATCCATCCGAACACGCGGACCTGGTTTCAGACACAGTGAAGACGTTCACGCTGGACGTAACGGATCGGGCGTCCATCACTCGGGCGCACATCCAGGCTTTGCAAATTTTCGGGCATATCGATGTCCTCGTGAACAATGCGGGATACGGCGCCTTCGGACCGTTTGAGGCAGCGACGGACGAGCAGATCGAACGGCAGTACTCGACGAACGTCACCGGACTGATGCACGTCACGCGGGAATTCCTGCCGCATTTCCGGGAACGGCGCAGCGGAATCATCATCAACATCTCGTCGGTGGGCGGACGCGCGACGTTCCCGTTCTACTCGCTGTATCACGGGACGAAGTGGGCGGTCGAAGGATTCTCGGAGTCGCTCAACTTCGAACTGAATCCACTGGGAATTCGCGTGAAACTGGTCGAGCCGGGCGCGATTGCAACTGATTTTACGACGCGCTCTCTCGATCGGCTGACAAAGGACGGGCTTACCGAGTACGACGCGATGCTTACGGCGTTCGTCACGGCGTGGGGCAAGAGCAAAACCTCGTCCACGCCCGAGATGGTGGCCGACGTGATTTATCAGGCGGCGACCGATGGTACGGAGCAGCTTCGGTACGTGGCGGGCGAGGATGCCAAGATGATTCTGGGCGCGAGAGAGAAGGTCAGCCAGGAAGAATATTACGCGATGATTCGGTCGCGGCTGGGACTGTAGTCGCAGGCCATGCACCGGTGATGTGCCTGCGACTCGACGAATGAC
>JBDTTK010000371.1:0-5061 GCA_039930685.1 Bryobacteraceae bacterium
CGCGCGCAGGCACGCAGCCCGTTGGAGCTGGCGACCACAATGTTCTTCGGATTGCCGCCCTGCGCGGAACCCGTCTGCCCGGCAGCCGCGAGGGCGGCAGTGCTCATCATCCAATTGCGTCTCGAAACCATCAGCGGACCTCCCAGTCGAAAAATCACTATACCGCGTTACACTGAAAACTCATGCAGGAAGTGATTGCTCCCGCTCATTCGGTGAGTGGAACCATCACCCTCCCCGGCGACAAATCCATATCTCATCGCTACGCGATGCTGGCCGCGCTGGCTGAGGGTACGTCTAAGATTGAAAACTATTCGACTGGCGCGGACTGCCATTCGACCCTTGGCTGCCTGCGAGCTATGGGCATCGAGATCGAAGTCGACGATCGCCGCGTCACCATCCACGGTCGCGGCCTCGACGGACTCACCGCGCCTACCGCGATGCTCGACGCCGGCAACTCCGGCTCCGCCATCCGTATGCTCGCCGGCATTCTCGCCGCCCAGCCGTTTGTCTCTGAGATCGGCGGCGACGAGTCCCTTTCCGGACGCCCCATGGCACGCATCATCAAGCCCCTGGCCGAAATGGGCGCGCGCATCGACGCCCGCGACGGAACCTATCCGCCCCTGCGCATCCACGGCGGTCACGTAAAGCCGATTGACTACACGCTGCCCGTCGCAAGCGCGCAGGTCAAGACCTGCGTCCTGTTTGCCGGCATGTTCTGCGAGGGAACCACCATCGTCCGCGAGCCCATGCGGACCCGCGATCACACCGAACTGGCGCTCCGCGAATTCGGCGCCGACATCGAGACCGAGCGCCGCGTCATCACTCTGCAAGGACGCCCCAAGCTCGAAGGCCGGGAACTGACCGTGCCCGGCGATCTGTCGGCCGCCGCCTTCTTCCTCGTCGCCGCATTGCTCCTCCCGGATTCCAGCCTGCTGATCCACGGCGTCGGCATGAACCCGACGCGCAGTGCCCTCCTCGATTTCCTCGTGTCGATCGGCGCCTCCATCAAGATCCTCAACCTCACGCAGACCGGCGGCGAACTCATCGGCGACATCCTCGTCAAATCGTCTCCCGTCCGCGGCGGACTGCTTGAAAAGGAAATGACCGCCGCCCTCATCGACGAGATTCCCGTCCTAGCTGTTCTGGGCGCTGCTTCCGAAGAAGGCCTCGACGTCCGCGACGCGCAGGAGTTGCGCTTCAAAGAGACGGACCGCATTGCGACCATCGCCGACAACCTCGGACGCATGGGCGTTCACGTCGAAATCACCGCGACCGGATTCCGCGTCCCTGGACGCCAGGTCTTTCGCGCCGCCGCCCTCGACTCATTCGGCGATCACCGCATCGCCATGGCCTTTGCCGTGGCCGCCCTGCGCGCCAACGGATCCTGCACAATTACCGGCGCAGCCGCTGCCAGCGTATCCTTCCCTGAATTTTTTAGTACACTCCGGATGATCGCTGGTTGACGGGCGCAATGAGCAATACCCAAACCGACCTTACCATCGAGTGTCTGGTCCACGATCTCAACAACGTCTTTCAGACTCTGTTGGAAGCGGCTGATCTTCTGACGACGGACCCTCAATGGGCCGGCCTCGCGGGCACAATTTTCCGCAGCGTGGACCGCGGAAAGAGCATCACCCAAAGTCTCACCGCCTCCGAGCCGGACCAGGTTGACCTCACCGCCGCCATCGACAAATCAGTCCAGTTCGCCGAAGATTTTGTCGCCACCGCCCTGAACGGCCGTGTCGTGTTTGCCCGGGATCTCGCGCCCGGGCTGAAAGTAAAAGGAGCGTCCTCCGTCTGGGAACGCGTCTTTGTGAATCTGTTCCTGAACGCCGTCCAGGAGATGCCCGCAGGCGGACGTGTCCATGTGCACTCTCGCGCCGTGGGCGATCGCGCCGAGATCGTCGTGTTTGACGACGGCCCCGGAATTTCGGCTACGATCCTGAACGATATCTTCAAGCCCCGCTTCTCAACCAGCCTCTCGCGAAGCGGACTCGGACTGCACATCGTCGCAACCATCGTCGCCCAGCATCATGGCTCCGTCCTGGCCGGAAACCGCACCGATTCGACCGGCGCGATTTTCACCATCTCGCTCCCTCTGGAAGGCGTCGCCGCCGAGACGCCGCTCGCACAGAGCGCCCGCGCCTGACCCTGTAGCGTTACCCCCGGTCCCATAGACTGGAACATGGACTTCGCCTTCCTCGCCGCTGCGCCCGAGATGGAAAGCCTCGCGCTTTCCATGTTGGTCGTGTTCGGCAGCGCCAAACTGCTCGCCGAAGTCTTTGAGCGAATGCACCAGCCGGCCATCGTCGGCGAGATCCTTGCCGGCTTCCTCGTCGGACCCGCCGTCCTCGGCTGGATTCATCCCGACGCCTTTCTGCACTCGCTCTCCGAACTCGGCGTCATGTTTCTGCTGTTCCGCGTCGGCCTCGAAGTCCGCGCTTCCGAACTCCTCTCCGTGGGCGGAACCGCCCTCCGCGTCGCCCTCCTCGGCGTCCTCGTTCCCTTCGGAGCCGGAGTCGCCATCACCTACGCCTGGGGCATGCCGTCCATCGAGCAGTACTTCATCGGCGCCGCCATGGTAGCCACAAGTATCGGAATCACCGCGCAGGTATTGGCGTCGCGCGGCGTTCTCAGCCACCGCGCCAGCCGGATTATCCTGGCCGCCGCCATCATCGATGACGTCCTCGGGTTGATCGTGCTCGCCGTCGTCAGCAGTTTGGCGAAGGGCGATGTGAACTACGTGGAGCTTGGCGTCACCGCCGGGCTCGCCGTCGGATTTACGGTCATGGTCGCGACCTGGGGTTCCACCACCATGAGCCGCCTGGTGCCGCGGCTCGAAAAGCGCCTCAAGACTCCCGAACCGCAGTTCACTCTCGCCATGATTCTCCTCTTCGCCCTCGCGCTCCTGGCGACCAGAGCCGGCGTCGCGGCCATCATCGGAGCGTTCCTCGCTGGAATGGCCCTCGCCGATTCCGTCAATGACCGCGTCCACGAAATGGCGCAGGGTGTGACGCGGCTGCTCACTCCATTCTTCCTCGTAGGCATCGGAATGCAACTCACACTTGACCTGTTCGCCAATTCTTCGGCAATTTGGCTGATGGTTGTAATTGTTGCGGCCGCGATCGCGTCGAAGTTTATAGGGTGCGGCCTCGGGGCAGTCTCCCTGGGTTGGGCGGAAGCCGCGCGCGTCGGCGTCGGAATGATTCCCCGCGGCGAGGTTGGCCTCGTAGTGGCTCAACTCGGTGCGTCGATTGGCGTGATCCCGAAAGATGTCTATGGAGTGGTGGTCTTCATGTCGTTGGCGACGACTTTGGTCGCGCCACCGCTGCTCGCTTGGACGTTCCGCGGCGTGCCGCCGAGCGACTCTTCGAGCCGGATCGAGCCCGCGAGCATCCGATAACGCAGGCCACATGACAGCACTCTTGTTCGCTCTTCTATCGACGTCAATGCTGCCGGGCCAGACCGGCGCGAAGAGTGCAGCTCCGCCGGACGTCAATCAGATCGTCCGCCGGTCTCTCGAACGCGATCGCTTCAACTTTGAGCGCGCTAAGGATTACACCTACCGCGAGCGCAGCGAAGTCCGGTCGCTCGATTCCTCAGGCAAGGTCAACAATCGCGAGATCGAGACAAACGACGTCATGATCCTCGTCGGACGACCCTATCAGCGCCTCATCGCCAAAGACGACAAACCCCTGTCCGCGAAAGAAGAGCAAAAGGAACAGGAGAAGATCGACAAGGAACTGGCTCGCCGGCAGCGTGAATCCGAGAAGGATCGCAATGAGGCCGAAAAGCGCCGCCGCGAAACGCGGAGGTTCCTCGACGAGTTCATGAGCGTCTTCGACCTGAAGCTGGTGGGCGACGAGCTCTGGCACGGAAGCCCCGTCTGGGTCATCGAGGCAACCGCGCGCCCCGGCTACAAAGCGCGTGAGCGGATGGCCAAGATCATGCAAAAGGTCCACGGCAAGATCTGGATCGATAAGTCGGACTTTAACTGGGTAAAGTTTGAAGCCGTCACCACGGATACCATCAGCGTCGGCCTCGCGCTCTTCCGCCTCGGCCCCGGCACGAAGATTCTCTTCGAGCAGACACGCGTCAACAACGAGATCTGGCTGCCGAGTCACTTGCGCGTCACCGCCGACGCCCGCATCGGTTACATCCGTCGTTTTCGCCGCGACATCGAAATCACCTACAGCGACCACCGTAAATTCCAGACCGACTCGCGGCTAGTCACCGGCGATCAGTTGCCCGCGGAGAAGCAAGTCAAAGAACCCGCCGTCAAACCTTATTAGCGCGCCACCCGAATTAGCGCGCCACCCGACAGTAACGCGCCACCTGACAGTAACGCGCCGCCCGCCGGTGCACCTCAGCACTGAACCGCGACCGTTAGGGAGCGGACTACGCCCGCTCTCGAGCGCGACCTGACAAGTCGCGCTCGTAGGGGCCGGGCATGGCCCGGCCCGCGCATGCAAACTGATTTCACACAGACTCGTTAAGCTCCCGATAGGCTTCGGCTCATCAATCCGGATGAAAATGACCAATGAAAATGGGCTGTACGACAGCCCCGCACGTCAGTGCGGGGATTCTTCTCGCTGATTCCGTTGGCGCGCAACCTCATCACCGGCATTGCCAACAGCGTCATCATGCGGTTTTAAAACAGACTCGTCAGTGCGGGGCTTCCTTGCCGCACACGACAGCACTGAACCCCGACCGTCAGGGAGGGGACCTGCAAGCTTTGCACAGGAACAGAAATGTCTTGAATCAAGGCGTCACCTGGCATACCCGGTATACACCAGAGAACTGGAAGCGCTGTCTGGAGTCGGGTTTAGCGGACAGTCTCACGCTACGGCGAATCCGCGAATCGACACAAAGAGGCTGGCCGCTCGGCGACGACGCGCTCCTGAAGCGGCTGGAGACGGAGTTCGGGGTCAACCCGCGACGAAGGAAGCCGGAACGCCCGCCGATCCAGCGAAAGACAATGGGATCAGCGGTTTCCCCTTCGGTCGATGACGACGAGCAGGTCGGCTAATGGGGATTGAGGTCGTTGTCCCCATTTTCCCG
>JBDTTK010000372.1:0-5025 GCA_039930685.1 Bryobacteraceae bacterium
GTCGCACGAGTTGCGCACTCCGATGAACGGCTTACTGGGAATGATCGACCTCGTCCTCGATAGCCGTTTGGGCGGAGAGCAGCGGGAGCAGTTGGACACCGCCAGACGCTGCGCGTACTCCCTACTGGCACTGCTCAACGACATTCTGGATCTATCGAAGATCGAAGCCGGGAAAATGGTGCTTGAGAGCATTCCGTTTGAGGCGCGCGGCATTCTGCAGGATTGCGTCAAGACGCAACTGCCGAAGGCGGCCTCGAAGGGCGTCGCCATTGAGGCAAACGTGGATGAATCCGTACCGCCGCGTCTGCTCGGCGATCCCCTACGGCTCCGCCAGATCGTCGCGAATTTGCTCAACAACGCGGTGAAGTTTACCGACAAGGGCCGGATCCGGGTCGGCGCAAGGGCGCAGTGGACCGGAGACGATTGTCATCTCCTGATCGAAGTGGCGGATACGGGAGCGGGCATCCCGGACGAAAAGATTTCGACCATCTTTGAAAAATTCACGCAAGCCGATGGCAGCATCAGTCGAAAATACGGTGGAACCGGGCTGGGCCTGGCAATTACGCGCCGGTTGGTCGACATGCACGGCGGCCGGATGTGGGTGGAGAGCAAGGTCGGACGGGGGAGCACCTTCTCCGTATTGCTGCCATGTCAGCCATTGGCGGCCGAGCGGGCGGATCTCTCGCCCGGCGCGCACCGCCGTAGGATCGGGAACTGCGGCAGGACCGGTGCGCATTCTGGTGGTGGAAGACAACCTGGTGAACCAGAAAGTCGTCTCCGCAATTTTGAAGAAGAAACCGTTTCAAATCGAGATTGCGAATAATGGCCGGGAAGCGCTCGAGATCCTCGAACGAGTAGATCCGTTGCGCCGGTTCTCATTGGTGTTAATGGACGTCCAGATGCCGGTGCTCGATGGCCTCGAAGCGACGCGAGCGATCCGCCGCGAGGAGAAATGGGCGGATCTTCCGATTGTGGCGATGACGGCGCACGCGATGAATGGCGATCGGGAGCGGTGCCTGCAGGCGGGGATGAATGGGTACATCTCGAAGCCAGTTCAGCCTGCGCATCTGCTGGCGACGGTCGAAAATTTTCTAAAGGTGCGTACGGCTTCGGGCGAGCGTGATGCTGCTCCGCGCAACACCCCCTTGGATGAGGCTCTCAGCGCGAAGCTGCTATCGAACGAGGCCGAACTGGTGAGCGACATGCTTCAGTTGTTCCTGCAATTGGCGCCGGAGCGGATCCATAAACTGCAGAACGCGGTGGCATCCGCGGATGTCTCCTCCCTGTCGCAAGAAGCGCGAAAGATTGCGACCGCCGCTCAGAATCTGTCGGTGTCGGGCCTTTCTGGATGCGCGACCGACCTCGAGTCGGCGGCAACCAGAGGCGACTTTGAATCGGCTCGCGCAAGTTTGATGCGGCTGCAGGTCGAAATTCTGGCGCTGCAACAGCAGGCGACTACGGGAGTGGCTCACTAGGCACGAACGCGGAAATCAGGCTGTCTCCGCGCATCCGCGGATGGTCTCCCAGGCCAGCTCGACATCCGCCTTCGTTGTCGCGGAATGGCCAAGCACAAGACGGATCACAAACTGCCCGCCCAGCACGGTACCCGATACAAAGACTTTTCCGGTGGCATTGACGGCCTCCATCAAGGCGCGATTGCGCTCGTCCTCACCGCGAAGGCGGAAGCAGACGAGCGATAGCGGCACGGGCGCCGTCACCTCGAAGCGCGGATCGGCTTCGATCCAACTGGCAAGTTCGCGCGCCCATTGGACGTGCTTCCGGATAATTTCTATTACGCCCTCGCGTCCATAGTGACGCATCACAAACCACAGCTTCAGAGAACGGAACCGGCGGCCGAGGGGCACGCCGTAATCCGAATAGTTCAGCGCACGTTCGTGGCCGGGGGTCTCGAGATACGCGGCTTTTTTCATGGAGAACGCGCGATGGAGGATATCCGGCCGCCGGGTGTAGAACGCGCAGAGGTCGATGGGCGTGAACATCCACTTGTGCGGGTTGAGAAGAAGCGAATCGGCCCGTTCGAGCGCCGGAAAGAGCGGCCGCAACTCCGGAACGATGGCCGCCGTGCCGCCATAGGCGCCGTCGATGTGGTACCAGAGTCCGTACGTTTCCGCGATGTCGGCGACGGCCTCAAGTGGGTCGATGCTGGTGGCAGAGGTCGTTCCGGCGGTGGCGACGACGCAGAAGGGTTTGCGCCCGGCGGCGATGTCCGCCTGAATGGCGGATTCAAGCGCGTCCGCCCGCAGACAGAACGAGCCGTCCGAAGGAATCAGGCGCACGTTCGATTGACCGATACCGACGGCGAGCGCGCCCTTCTCGACCGAAGAGTGCGCATGCTCCGAAGCGTATAGGACGAGGTCCGGCTTCCTGCCCTCGGTGCGGGCTTCGGGACACGCCTGTTCGCGGGCGGCGATGATCGCATGCATCACCGCAGTCGACGCCGTGTCGTGGATCATGCCGAAGAACGTGGGCGGAAGGCCAACCCAATCGCGCAGCCAGCCGAGTGTGACCTGCTCCAGTTCCGTGGCCGCGGGCGACGACTTCCAGAGCATGGCGTTGACGTTTAAGGCGGCGGTGAGCATCTCGCCGATGATTCCCGGTCCGCTCGCGGAAACGGAGAAATAGCCGAAGAAGCGGGGGTGATTCCAGTGCGTGATCCCGGGGACGACGAGTTTGCGGAAATCCTCAAGGATCCGGTCCATCGGCTCACCCTGCTCGGGGGCGGCGGGCGGGAGAGCGTCGACGAGGTCGCCAGGCTCAACGGACGGCAACACAGGGTAATCGCGAACGTTCTCGAGATAGTCGGCGATCCAGTCGACGGCTTCGTGCGCCGACTTGCGGAACTGCTCGGGCGACATGTTGGGGGATTGCGGGTCCATGAACTCTCGATTGTAGCGAGGCGGTCCGATGCGCCCCGTCCAGCCGCCCTCAATATGTTTGGGGTTCTTCCTCGACGGCGAGGACTACGACTTGCAGTCGCGTTCCATTTGCGGAAGCCAGTTCCGCAGCCAGGCGCGGTACTCTTCGAGCTTTGCCGAGGCGATGGGGCCGAGGGGCGTGGCGTGCGGACCGACGTTCAATCCACGCAGGAGCGCGGCTTCGCGCATCGCGACTGGCACCGGAAACGGCTCGAACCAGGCGCGGAATTCGGCAAGGCGCCGCGAGAGAAGTTCGGCCTTCGCGTCCTGCTGGGCGTCAACGGCGCGATCGAGGGCGATAATCAGGTCCGGCAGGCAGGAGGCGATTCCGGATATGATGCCGGACCAGCCGAGCGGTTTGCCTTTCGCATAGAGCGCTTCGCTTCCGGAAAAAAGGATGAAGGGCGTCGTCTTCTTCAACTCCGCGAACTGGAGGAATGCGTCCCAGTTCCCGCTCGAATCCTTGATGCCCGCAAAGCGGCCCGTCGCGAGCAGTTCCAGCGAAGTTTCGGGTCTAATTTCCGTCAGGAAAAACGGGATGTTGTAGAGGAAGAGCTTGCTGTCATTCGGCAGTTGCTCGGCGAATTGCAGATAGAAATCGCGCAACAAATCCTGCGAATAGCGGAAATAGTGCGGCGGCAGCAACATCAAGCCGGCGGCGCCCGCGTCCAGGGCCTCTTCCGCGAGGCGCAACGCTCCGTCGAACGTTGAATGCGAAATATTCACCAGCACCGGAACGCGGCTTCGCTTGACGGCCATGGCAGCGAGGCGTGCGCGATCCTCGGTGTCGAAGTGCATGAACTCGCCCGTGGTGCCCATCAACGTGATGCCGTCGACACCTTGCGCGGCGTAATAGTCGACGAGGTCGAGCGCCGCGGCGAGATCGATGTGGGCGGTGTCTTTCCGCCTTGGAGTGAGGGCTGCGACCATCACGCCCTCGAGCTTTGCGGTCATGTGGTGCGCCTCACGCCGGCGGGAGCGATACAATACTCGATTCGAAGGGGGATCAAATGAATACTATATCTCGACAGCCGTTATCGCGACGCGACTGGCTGCGCGGCGGAACCGCTGCCGCAACCGCGTTCACGATTATCAAGCCGGAATTGGTGCGCGGCGCGGGCCGCGAAAAACTCAAGGCTGGACTGGTCGGCTGCGGCGGACGCGGCACGCAGGCTATCGTCGACACGCTGACGGGCGACGACCGGATCGAGGTGGTCGCGATGGGCGATCTCTACGAAGACCGGCTGGAGCGGTCGCTGCGCGAGGTCCGCGGGCGGAAGAATTTCGCGGAGTTCGAGTCGCGGTTCAAGGTAGATCCGGAACATCACTTCGTCGGCCCGGACGCGTACAAGAAAGTGATCGCGTCGGACATCGACATCGTGATGCTGTGCACGCCCCCTGCATACCGGCCGATGTACTTTGAAGCCGCGATTGCCGCCAAGAAACACGTTTTCTGTGAGAAGCCGTTCGGCACGGACGCGACCGGACTGCGCCGCTTCATGGCGGCAGCGAAGATATCCGAAGAATTGAAGCTGACCGTGATGTCGGGCGCACAACGGCGCAACGACCGGAACTATGTCGAAACGGTGAAGAAGATTCAGGACGGCGCGATCGGCGAAGTGGTTGGCACCTATGCGAACTGGATCGACGGTCCGGTGATCCACGTCAAAAAGCGCGAGCCGCAGTGGACCGACACTGAATGGCAGCATCGCGACTGGTATTCGCACGTCTGGATTTGCGGCGATCAGATTGTCGAGCAGCATCTGCACAACATCGACGTGTGCAACTGGGTGATGGGCACGCATCCGATCAAGGTGACTGCGGTTGGCGGGGCAGCCTGGCGTCCGCGCGAGGAACTCTACGGCAACATCTTCGATCACATTGGCGCGGAATTTGTGTATCCGAACGGGGTCCATCTGACGAGCTGCTGCCGTCAGTTTCCGGCGCCTCCCGGAGGCAAGATCCTGCGCATCGTGAACGAAATGATCGTCGGCACCAAGGGCAAGAGCAACGGGCACGACATGTCGACGGGCGAGAAGACGACTCCGTACGTCGCCGAGCACACCGCAATGATGAAGAGCATCCGCGG
>JBDTTK010000373.1:0-5022 GCA_039930685.1 Bryobacteraceae bacterium
GGCGGTCCGCGCGCCCTCCAGGTTGGCGGCCGTTTCCAGTTCTAGTTTTTAATCCAGCTAGGCTGTATCAGGGGCCGGAGAGCAATCGCTCTTCGGCCCCTTCTCTTTTTTTGGCGGATCGTTATCGTAATCTGAGGCTCTGCCCGACCGCAGACCGATACAAGACGCTTCTGGTCGCAATTTAAGTTACTGAAAACACGCTTTGGGCCGGTTGACGCGAGGCCGGAAATCCGCGATACTCTATCTAGGACTGAAAGAGTCCTGAATCGTTCGGCGTGCTGAAACTTACCAAAAAAGCGGATTACGGCTTGATCGCCTTGCGCCACCTCGCGACTACCTCCGAGGGCCGCAGCGCGAGTGCGAAGGATATTTCCGACGCCTACCGGATTCCGTTGCCGATCCTGTCCAAGGTCCTCCAGAAGCTGGCGCGCGCCGGACTTCTGGCCTCGGAGCAAGGGACCAACGGCGGCTACCGCCTGTCGCGGCGGGCCGAGGAGATCACCACGCTCGAAGCGATCCGGTCGATCGATGGTCCGATCATCCTTACCGCCTGCTTTACAGATCACGCGGGCTGCAATCAATCCGAATCCTGCACGGTTCGCGAGCCGTTGCGCCGGGTACATGAGGGAATCCTGCGGTTGCTGGCCAGCATCTCAATTGCAGACATGGCGACCGATCGCCCTCCGCAGATTCCCGACGAAATTTTCCAACTTCAGCCGGTGCGGCAAATGACCCCGGCTCTACCGAAAGCATGAAGCTCTAAGGACAATGATGAAACTGCCAATTTACATGGACTATCACGCCACCACCCCGATGGACCCGCGGGTGCTGCAGGCGATGACGCCGTATTTCACTGAGTACTTCGGCAACGCAGCGAGCCGCAACCACGCATTCGGTTGGCAAGCGGAAGAAGCCGTCGAGAAGGCGCGCAAACAGATTGCCGATCTGATCGGCGCCACCGCCAAGGAAATCGTATTCACCAGCGGCGCGACGGAATCGAACAACCTCGCCCTCAAAGGCGTCGCGGAAATGTACGCCGAAAAAGGCAACCACATCATCACGGCGGCCACCGAGCACAAAGCCATCCTCGACACTTGCAAGCGCCTCGAGAAGGACGGCATCCGCGTCACGTATCTCCCGCTTCAGGCCAATGGCTTGATCGATCTCGACATGCTGCGCGAAGCGATCACCGACAAAACGATCCTCATCAGCATCATGTATGCCAACAACGAAATCGGCGTCATCCAGCCGATCGCCGAGATTGGCAAGATCGCCAAGGAAAAAGGCATTCTTTTCCACACCGACGCCGTACAGGCAGTCGGAAAAATTCCGGTCAACGTGATCAAGGACAACATCGATCTCCTGTCGCTAACCGGTCACAAGATCTACGGACCGAAGGGTGTCGGCGCTCTCTATGTGCGCCGCCGCAGCCCCCGCGTCCAACTCACCGCCCAGATGGACGGCGGCGGGCACGAGCGCGGCATGCGGTCCGGAACGCTCAACACGCCCGGCATCGTCGGACTCGGCGAGGCTTGCGCGATCTGCCAGCGCGAAATGTCGGACGAAGCCGCCCGCCTCTCGAAGCTCCGCGACAAGCTGAAGAACAAGCTCATGGCGGAACTCGACGAAGTCTACATCAATGGCTCGGTCGAACATCGCCTTCCGAATAATCTGAACATCAGCTTTGCGTACGTAGAGGGCGAAAGCCTGCTGATGGGCATCAACGACGTTGCGGTGTCGAGCGGCTCGGCCTGCACCTCGGCGACGCTCGAACCGAGCTACGTCCTCAAGGCACTTGGCGCGGGTGACGATCTCGCGCACTCCTCCATCCGCTTCGGCCTCGGCCGCTTCAACACCGAAGAGGAAGTGGATTACGTGGGCGACAAGGTCGTCGATGTCGTGAAGAAATTGCGTGAACTATCTCCGCTCTACGAGATGTTCAAAGAAGGCATCGACCTCAGCAAGGTCGAATGGACCGCGCACTAAGTATTTTGACGGCGCACGCCGCAAGGTCGTGCGTCAGCAGGCGTGACCGTAAGGTCGTGCGTAACGAGGCGTGACCGTAAGGTCACGCTCAGCAAGTTTACTGGGAGACACAAAATGGCTTATTCAGATAAAGTTCTCGATCATTACAACAATCCCCGCAACGTCGGCTCGTTCGACAAGAACGACCCCAGCGTTGGAACCGGCATGGTCGGCGCGCCCGAGTGCGGCGACGTCATGAAGCTCCAGCTCAAGGTAAACCCGGCAACGGGCGTCATCGAAGAAGCGAAGTTTAAGACCTTCGGCTGCGGCTCAGCGATCGCCAGTTCTTCGCTCGCCACCGAGTGGGTAAAGGGCAAGACGGTCGACCAGGCGCTCGCGATCAAGAACACCGACATCGTGAACGAACTGGCGCTGCCGCCGGTGAAGATTCACTGCTCCGTGCTCGCCGAAGACGCCATCAAGGCCGCCGTCGCCGACTACAAGAAGAAGCAGACCCCTCAGCCCCAGGCCGTCAGCGCATAAGCCAGAGGGCATGCCCGGCTTGAACCCGACCGTAAGGAAGGGGACGGGTTGGCCCCCCCCGAGCCGCGACCGTAAGGGAGCGGCCCGCCGGGCAGGGACCGGCCGGACGTGAGTTTCGACATAGTTTTGAGGAAGCATGGTAACGGTTACACCAAAAGCGGTTGATAAAATCCGCGTCGCGTTTCAGCGTGAAGGCGTCCAGGGCGGACTTCGCCTCGGCGTCCTCGGCGGCGGCTGCTCGGGTCTCAGCTATCAGTTCAAGTTCGATACCAAGCCGCGGCCGACCGACAAGGTCCTCGAGTTCGACGACGTCAAAGTCTTCATCGATCCGAAGAGCCTCGTGTTCCTCGATGGCATGACGCTCGACTGGCACGATTCCCTGATCCAGTCCGGCTTTGTGTTCGAGAATCCGAATGCTAAGAAGAGTTGCGGCTGCGGAACGTCGTTCTCGGCGTGACGTGCCGGGCAGTCTAATGTCTTCCGCGGACCGCGAGTACTTCGCCTTCTTCGGCCTTCCTCCGAATCTCACTGTTGACCTCGACGATCTGAAGGCACGCTTCTACAAGCTGAGCCGCGAGTGGCATCCCGACAAGTTTTCGCGCGCGCCTATCGAAGATCAACAGCGCGCCCTCGACGCCACCGCGGTCATCAACGACGGCTACCGTGTCCTCCGCGATCCGATCCGCCGTGCGGAATACGTTCTCTCCCGGAATGGGTTCGAGATCGGCGAGCAGAAGTCGAAGGACGTGCCGCCGGAACTCCTCGAAGAGGTCTTCGACCTGAATATGGCGCTCGAGGAATTGCGCAGCGGCGACGAGGATGCGCGTCCGCAGCTCGAGTCGGCGAAGATGAAGTTCGTGGCGATGCGCGAAGAGATTGACGCGAACCTCTCCGGATTGTTCACAAAGTACGACGCGGCCAAGGACGCCGCCGTCCTCGCTGAAATTCGCGGCGCATTGAACCGCAGGCGCTACATCGAAAATCTGGTTCGCGACGTCGAAAAGGCGCTGGCGGCCTAAAACAACACTTGCACGGCGCGCGGCGCCAGGCGGAACGAATGTCTACCTTTCAAATCGATTTCGGAAAACCCGAAGGCAAAATCGTCGGCATCGACCTTGGCACTACGAACAGCCTCGTTGCCTACCTCGACCTCACTGGTCCGAAGATCCTCGCGTCGCCCGCCGGCGAACGCATCGTGCCCAGCGTAGTCTCGAATTCTGACTCCGGCGACGTCATCGCCGGGACCGCCGCCCGCGATGCTCTTCTCACGCATCCCGAGCTCACCATCTACTCCGTCAAACGCCTGATGGGCCGCGGACTCGCCGATGTCGGCGACGAGCTGAGGCGCTTCCCCTTCCGGCTCGCGCCCGGCTCCGAAAACGTCCTGCAACTGCAACTCGGCGACAAGACGTTCACGCCGCCCGAGATTTCCGCCCACATCCTCCGCCAGCTCAAGCAAAATGCGGAAGAGGCTCTCGGCGAACCGGTGACGCAGGCCGTCATCACCGTACCGGCCTACTTTAACGACGCCCAACGCCAGGCCACCAAGGACGCCGGACGCATCGCCGGACTCGAAGTCCTCCGTCTCGTCAACGAACCGACCGCGGCGGCCCTCGCCTACGGACTCGACAAGCGCAACCAGGGCGTGATCGCCGTCTACGACTTCGGCGGCGGCACGTTCGACATCTCGATCCTCCGTCTCCACGACGGCATCTTCGAGGTCCTCGCGACCAACGGCGACACGCACCTCGGCGGCGACGACATCGACCATCTGCTGCTCGACGTGGCGCTTGAAGACATCGCCAGTGAATGGCAGACGGATCTCTCGAAGGATCCCGAAGGCGTGCAGCGGCTGCGCCGCGCCGTGATCACGGCGAAAGAACAGCTCTCGTTCGTTCCGGCGACGCACATCGACCTCGAATACCGCGGAAAAACCTATCAGCGCGCACTCACTCGCGAAGTCTTCGACAAGCTGATCGCGCCAATCGTCGAACGCACCCTCGCGCCTTGCCGTCAGTGCCTCGCCGACGCCGGCCTCAAGCCCGAAGACATCGACGAAGTCGTCCTGGTCGGAGGCTCGACGCGCATCCCCCTGGTTCGCAGCGCAGTCGAGGTCCTTTTCCGCACCAAGACCCACACCGAGCTCAACCCCGACGAAGTGGTCGCACTCGGCGCCGCGGTCCAGGCCGGCATTCTCTCAGGCGACGTCCAGGATCAGCTTCTACTCGATGTCACGCCGCTTTCGCTCGGCATCGAAACCATGGGCGGAGTCGTCTCAAAGCTCATCCATCGCAATTCGACCATCCCCGCCTCCGCCACCGAGACTTTTACCACCGCCGTCGAAGGCCAGCGCAACGTCCTGATCCACGTCCTCCAAGGCGAGCGCGAACTCGTCAAGGACTGCCGTTCGCTCGCCCGCTTCGATCTAAAGAGCATCGATCCCCTGCCCGCCGGGATGGCGCGCATCGAAGTCCGCTTCCTCATCGACGCCAACGGCATCCTCAACGTCACCGC
>JBDTTK010000374.1:0-4997 GCA_039930685.1 Bryobacteraceae bacterium
TCAGATAGTTAGGGATGTAGTGGCGAAAATTAGACGGCGGCCGCCGCTTCTTCAGCATCTTCGAGGGCCGGCATCGGTCCGGACGGAATTTCGACGCCCTCCCACCGTGCGACAACCGCGCTCGCTAGGCAATTGCCCAGCACGTTCACCGAGGTCCGCGCCATGTCCATCAGCGTATCGACTCCGAGAATCACCAGTACGCCTTCCTGAGGCAGGCCGAACGTTGCGAGCGTTCCCGCTAAGATGACCAGCGACGCTCGCGGAACACCCGCGACGCCCTTGCTGGTGAGCATCAGGGTCAGCATCATGACAATCTGCCGCGACAGCGGCATGTCGACGCCCGCCGCCTGAGCAACGAATACTCCGGCCAGCGCCAGATACAGCGTGGTTCCGTCCAGGTTGAAGCTGTATCCCGTTGGCAGCACAAAGCTGACAATATGCTTCGGTACGCCGAAACGCTCCATGTTCTTCAGCGCCAGCGGCAGCGCGGATTCGCTGGACGCCGTCGCGAACGCGATGGACCACGGCGCCTTCGTCGCTTCGATAAACCTCTTGAGCGGAATTCGGCAGATTAGGATCACCGCGCCAAACACAAACACCACGAAGAACACCTCCGCAGCGTAGAGCGTCAGGACCAATTTCCCGAGGTATTGCAAAATACCGAGGCCTTTGCTGCCTACGGTCGAAGCCATCGCGCCGAATACTCCGATCGGCGCCAAATACATCACATAATTCGTGTATCGGAACATGATTTCCGAGAGAGACTCGGCGAACTCAATCAGCGGTCTCGCCTTGCTGCCAATCGCAGCCGCGGCGGTTCCGAACAGGAACGCAAACACCACGATCTGGAGCACCTCACCCTTCGCCATCGCGTCAATCACACTGGCGGGAAACGTGTGTTCGAGGATGTGCGAAAAACTCGTATCTGCCTTCTGTAAAGCCTCGGTGCCGGTAGGCGCGTCGAGTTTCACGCCGACGCCTGGTTGTACGACATTCACGAACACCAGTCCGACGATCAGCGCCAACGTGGTAACAATCTCAAAATAGAGGATCGCTTTGCCGCCGATCCGCCCCATGGTCTTGACGTTGCCGGTGGCGGCAATCCCGTACACCAACGTGCCGAACAATAGGGGCGCAATGATCGACTTGATCATCCGCAGAAAGATCGTGCTCAGCAGCCCCATCTCCTTCGCAGGCCCCGGAAAGAGGACTCCGAAGATCACGCCCGCGAAGAGGCCGATAAAGATCCACATCGTGAGTGAAATTCGCTTGAACATGCCGTATCCGTTCTCTCCGTTCTGATTTCTTGCCCGCCGCCTTGCGGCTCTAGCGTTCGCCCCACTTCAGTTTTTCCCGCAAGACGTCGAAGAACAGCATCCTCGGTGGGCGAACCAGATGGATTGCATACTTCGACTGGCGGCAGACGACGCGATCGCCGTGCATCAACAATTCGCCGACTTGGCCGTCGATCGTCAGATACGTCGAGTTATCCTCGCCGCGATTGAGGATCTGGATCGTGCTCGTATCCGGCACGATCACCGGTCGGTTTGTCAGCATATGCGGGCAAATCGGCGTGATGCACAAGGCGCTGACCTGCGGGAACATGATGGGTCCGCCCGCCGCGAGCGAATATGCCGTGGATCCGGTGGGCGTCGAAAGAATCAAGCCGTCCGCCTTGTACACGCAGACGAAATGATTGTCGACGTGCGCGACCAGATCGCTCATGCGCGCGATTTCCGCCTTGCTGATTACCGCGTCATTCAACGCCTCGTACTGCGAAATGCATGCGGCGCCCCTCCACACCTCGCAATGCAGCATGCGGCGTTGCCCGATGCGGTGCTCCCCGCGGAGTGCACGCTCGAGTTCCGGGAACAGTTGCTCGACGGTAATCGCCGTAAGGAATCCGAGGCTCCCAAGATTCACGGCGAACAGTGGAATCTCACGCCCCGCGATCGCGCGGGCCGCCGACAGCAGCGTCCCATCGCCTCCGAGCACCATCACCAATTGGACGCCGTCCGGGACGCTTTCCCGTTCCACGCCGTCCGTGCGCCCCGCATAGGCAGCCGTCTCGGCGTCCATGCGGATGCCGATTCCACGGTGTTCTAGCCATGCGATCACTTCCGGCACGAGAGTGATCGCTTCCGGGCTCTTTGGCTTCGACAGAATGCCGATCGACTTAATGGCTTCCATGCAGCAAGAACTCCCGGTTGCCTTCCGCGCCGAGGATCGGACTGTCGATGATCGCGGTGTGGAATCCAAGGGCCTCGACCGCCTCGCGCACCCGCCGGCAGGCGGCTTCGTGCATGGTCGGGTCGCGGACAATCCCGCCTTTCCCGACCTCGCCCTTGCCGACCTCGAATTGTGGCTTCACCAAAATCACAAGTTCTCCATTGTCCTTCATCAGGGCCGGGAACCCGGGGACGATCATGGTCACCGAGATAAAGCTGACATCGCATACTATCAGCGAAACGGGTTCGCCGACATCTTCAGGTGTCAGATTCCGCGCGTTCAGGCCTTCTTTGACCACCACGCACGGATTGCTGCGCAACTTCCAGTCGATCTGTCCGTGGCCCACGTCGAACGCGTATACTTTGGCCGCGCCATGCTGCAACAGGCAGTCGCTAAATCCCCCGGTGGATGCGCCAACGTCGAGGCACACGCGGCCGCTCGGATCGATCGAGAACCCGCGCAGCGCGGCTTCAAGCTTTTGGCCGCCGCGGCTCACATAGCGCGGCTGTGCCGCCAAGTCTAGCTTGCAATCGACGGCCACCGTCCGCCCCGGCTTTCCCGCGGGCTGTCCGTCGACCAGCACCGCTCCAGCCAACAGCAGCGCCTGTGCCTTCTCCCGGGACGGCGCAAGTCCCCGATCTACAAGCAACTGGTCGAGCCGGGATTTCGTGGGGCCACGCATCGTCGTTTCGGAAAGGGCATCCCCGCGCGCCTTCACGCGTTGCGGCGTACGATGAGATCGGCGAACTCGCGAAGGCGTTCAGCCCGCTCATCGAAGTGGTCGAGCGCCAGGTGCGCCGCCAGGCGTTCTTCCTCCGCCATCTGGCGCGACCGCTCGATCCCATACACCGCCGGGAACGTGATCTTTTGCTGTGCCGCGTCCTTGCCCGCCGTCTTGCCCAGATCCTCCGACGTCTGCTCGACATCGAGAATGTCGTCCACGATCTGGAAGGCGAGTCCCGTATGCTCGCCATATGCCGTTAGGGCCGCGAGTTCAGCCTCGCTCGCCTGGGCGTAGATCGCGCCCATCCGGACGCTCGCGCGGAGCAGGGCCCCTGTCTTCGCCCGATGGATCGACTCCAGCAGCCGGGCATCCGGCTTCTTCCCTTCACCCTCGATATCGTGGACCTGGCCGCCGATCATTCCGCCAACCGTGCCCGAAGCCCGCGAAAGCTCCCCAATCAAGCGGACCTTTTGTTCCCCGTCGATCGTTTCAAGCCCCGACAGCACCTCGAACGCCAGCGTCAGCAACGCGTCCCCCGTCAAAATCGCCATAGCCTCCCCAAACTGGATATGGCAAGTGGGAACGCCCCTCCGAAGATCGTCATTGTCGAGCGCCGGAAGGTCGTCGTGAATCAGCGAGTAGGTATGAATCAATTCGAGCGAGCAAGCGGCCCGCTCGACCCCGATCGGAGCGTCGGATACCGATTGCGCCGCGGCGATGCAAAGCAGCGGCCGGATCCTCTTCCCGCCGGCGAACAGGCTGTACCGCATCGCCTTATGGATCGTTTCAGGCGGCGTCGAGGCCGTTGGGACGAGAGTTTCGAGCGTCGCGTCAATCAACTGCTGTTGAGCGACGATATATTGGTCAAGCGTCATTTGGACGTGCGAAAGGGCTCAGGTGCCATCTTGTCCCCGCGCTTCGTGAGGATCTCGACGCGAGTCTCGGCCTCCTCGAGCTGTTTCCGGCAGCTTTCGCTCAGCTTCATTCCCTTCTCGAAAAGCTCGATCGCGCGCTCGAGCGGAAGTTCACCGCTCTCCATTTCTCTGACGATCGTCTCCAACTCCTCGAGGCCCGCCTCGAATGGCGCAGGCCCGTCGGGTGCGACGATTTCCGCCTTGACTTCGTCCGGCATCGAACCATCATAGCGTTTAGAAAAGACAGCGTTCCAGAAGGGATGGCGTCACGGAAAAGGAGGTGCTTCCCGGTTTCTCCGCCCACCGCCCGCATCAGGCCGATGCTACCCTGAATGGCGTGCGGGATTCGCGACTCATCCTTGATCATGAATCGTTCGTTCGGCTGTGCCGCTCGCGCGACTTCCTGGCCGCCAGCCTGGAGCAGAAGCCGAAGCTCGAGGACGCGGCTCGCGTCGCCTATCTCTCGCCCTTTCATTTCCATCGCCAGTTCGCCCGCGCCTTCGGCGAAACGCCGCATTCTTTCCTTCGCCGCATGCGGATCGATCGCGCCCGCAAGCTTCTCGCGGCCGATCATCTGCCGGTCACGGAGGTTTGCCTGGCCGTCGGCTACGAAAGTCTGGGTTCGTTTAGCACACTATTCCGCTCCCAAACCGGAATGACCCCGCTCGAATTCCGGCGTGCGGTCCGCAGGGTGTTTCCGTCGGCGCGGATTCCTCCGGCCGGTTTCATGCCCACTTGCCTGCTCCTGCGCTTCGGCTACCGCATTCACTGAGGTCCTTCGGCGTGTTGCACGTGCGAAACGAAGCCAGGATGCGAGTTTGAGTCGCGTGCAAAACGAAGCCATTCTTCACTAATAGATTTGTAATTAGTGAGTTAGCCGGAAGCCTCTGCGTTCGCTTCCTGCCGACGCGAAACGAAGCCAGATTCGCGTGTCGACGAAGAGGCGACGAACTTTCGCGCCTGCAGGTCGTGCCATGCAACTATTTTGCAAAACGAAGCTAATTCTTGATAAGAGCCTCAAGATGTTTGGTCTACAAGGAATTTTGGGATTCGGCCCGCAGTCTAATTCAAAGAACGAAGCCAAATCCTTGTCAAAGAGCGCGAAGTGACACTTGCGCGCCGTTGGTTGC
>JBDTTK010000375.1:0-4995 GCA_039930685.1 Bryobacteraceae bacterium
ATCGGGCAAGTTCGGATGCCAATACAAGCACTTACGAGCTTTCTTCTTTGGCTTCCGGCGCATCGCCGGCAACCTTGCGCGCCGCCTCCGTCCACGCGTCGCCCGGCGTTGCGTGGGACGCCAGGCGCAGGTCCATGACGGGTGCCGCGCGGAGGATTCCGTCCGCCTCGAAGCGAAGTTTCATCCTGCGGTTCATCTCGCGGCCGGTCGGCCATTGTTTGCCTGGCAGTGTCTTGACGCGGCCTTTGATGACCAGTCCCGTGTCCGTTATCCGATCGACGCCGAATACCTCAGGGGGCGCAAGGACAAAGGGGGCGAACGATGGATCGGCGGCCACTTCGCTCGTAACGTCGCGGATGATCGAGATCGCCGCGTCCGGATCCTGCCGGTGATTTACGGTGAACTCGAACACAAAGTAGACGAACTCCCGGCTATTATTGGCCAACTTCTGAATGCCGCCGTTCTGGAAGATATGCAGGCCGCCGTTTTCCGACCGGACGAGCGTGGTGCGGAGGTTAATCTCCTCGACGATTCCGCCGACGTCATTGATCATGACGGCGTCTCCGACGCGGATCTGGTTGTCGAGGAGGAGGAATACGCCTCCGATGAGATCCTTGATGACATTCTGGGCGCCGAGACTGATGCCGATTCCGGCTACGCCCGCTCCGGCGATCAGCGGAGTGATGTCGAACCCGAGTTCGCGCAGCGTCATGATGACGCCAAACACCCAGATCACAACGCTCATTGTGCGTCCGGCTACGCCCGTCAACGTGGCGGTGCGCTTATCCAGATCGAGGTGCTGCTGGTCGAAACTCTCTGAACCGGTCCGCTTCGTCATCATGCGCAGGGTGTACGCATGGAGGGTGCGCATCATGCGGCGAACGACCCGCGAGGCGATCCACGCGAGGACGAGGATCAGAACGATCCGCATGGATTGCGCGGCGACCTGGCGAAGAAATTGCGGCCGCGAGACGCCCGTTAGAAAATCGCCGAGGAAGGCGGCGGAAAAGAACATGCTCCTATCTTGACATTGCCTCCGCCGCTTACTGGGCTAAACTAGAAGCGAATGGCAGATACAGCTGTAGTCGAAAAGCAGCCGTCGGTTCCGATCGGGACATGGCTTCCGGCCGTTGCGTTGGGGTGGGTTGTTCCGGGCGCCGGTCACTTCCTGCTCAAGAAGTATTATCGCGGCGCCATGCTGCTCGGCTCGGTCGCCCTGGTATTCATATTCGGGCTGCTGATGCGCGGAGCGTTCTTCGAACCGCAGGGCGGCGATCTGCTGACCACCGTCATCTATTACGGCGGATTCCTCTGCAATCTGATGTCCGGCCTGTTCTACTTTTTGGCGGTATGGCTGGGCTATGCGCAGCCTGACATGGCCGGCCATGTGCATGACTATGGGACTAAGTTCCTCGTCGCGGCGGGTTTGCTGAACGTCCTCGCGATGGTGGATGCTTACGAAATCGCGTCGGGGAAAAAGGACTGACCGATGAAAGCGAATCTCTCCCATTTTGAGGCGTCAATCCTGTTTGCGCTGTTCACCTCGGTCGTCCTTGGCATTATCACCAAGCGAACGGATCGCGAGCGCTGGCGCTATGGACTGTACTGCTTCGGCTGTTTTGTCGGAGCCCTGTTCGGACTGAGCTGGCTGATGTATCTTGGCCACGGCTGACGCCGGGCCTAATCCTCGCAAGACCTACTTGCACTTCCCGGAGCAAACCGTCTCTGAGACCGCCCTTGCGTCTCCAAGGCGGCGAGGGTCGGACGGATTGACGCGCCGGACGCGGACGGTTTCGACGACGCCGTTCGCAGTAGGTTTCCGATCGATGAGCAACTGCTCGCGGAGTGACGGCGTGGCGCCGGGCGAATCCGCGCGGCCGGCGACGCTGTCGAATACGTTCACTTCGCTGCGCTCGCTGCCGTCTGGATTTTGCGTGGTCGTGCGGGCTTCCTGCTTGGCGAGCGTCAGCCGGCCGCTGTCCGTCGGTTCATACGTCGTCGTATTCTCCGTCACGATCGAACCGGCCTTCACGGTTTCCGTCACGTCGCGCCGCGATTCCATGAAGTTACCGTTGGCGTCCCGGCGGTAGAGTGTGGACGTCTGCTGCGATTTATCCGGCGACTCTTTTGTTGTCACCGAGACTTCCTTGTTCGCAACCTCGAGGCTTCCGCCAACCGACGGCCTCTCGACGACGGTTTCCGACGTGGTGGAGTTGCCGGCGATCCGAGTCTCGACCCGGGACCGTTCGGCGACCATCATGTTGCCGCTGATGTCGCCGCGACGCACGGTGGTCTCCGTGAGGAGCGAGCCGTCCGGGCGCTTGGTCTCCGCAATCGTGACCTTTTCAACGGGGCCGGGTTGCCCGTTCTGGTCGAACCGGCGAATCGTGCGTTCGATCACCTTGCCGGAGGAATCTTCCCGGACGACTTTGTCGACCACCTGTTCGAGAGGCACGCTGCGTCCGTTGATCGTCTGGACGCGCTCGGTCTGGCTGTTGCCGTTCGTGCTTAACGTGATGGACGGAATCCGGTTGCCATTGAGGTCGGACGTATAGGTCGTGGTGGAACTCGCGGACGTGCCGGTTTGCGCAATCGCGAGCGCCGTCGAGGCGAGGACAAGCAGGTACTTCCTCATACCATCAGGCTAAGCGGAAGCGCGCAGGGGAGCAATGGGGGGAAGGCCCTAGAAGGGGGGATATGAGCTACTCAAAGCAAAAGCGGTTTAGCGACCTTTTTTGCTGATACATAGTATCCTGAAGTTTCCGATCCCACCATTTTTCCCATGACCACCGTTACTCACCTCGAATGCAGCCAGTGCGGAACCCGCCGCGCTGCCGGACAGATCCACAACCTTTGCGAATGCGGCGGACCGCTGCTGGTCCGCTACGACCTGGCCAAGGCCCGCGAAAGCTGGAATCGCGATTGGATTCCGAACGGCCCGTCGAGCATGTGGCGTTATGCGCCGGTGCTTCCGGTGTCGAAGCCGGCGGCGATTACTTCGCTTGGCGAAGGCATGACTCCGCTCGTCAAGACGCCGCGTCTCGGTGCGCGGATTGGAGCGAAAGACCTTTGGGTGAAAGACGAAGGCGTCAATCCGACCGGGTCTTTCAAGGCACGCGGATTGTCTTGCGCCATTTCGATGTGTGCAGAACTCGGCATCAAGAAGGTGGCGATTCCGTCGGCCGGCAACGCGGCCGGTGCAATGGCTGCGTATGCGGCGGCCGCGGGTATCGAAGCCTATATCTTCATGCCGAAAGACGTTCCGCAGGCGAATTTCATTGAGTGTTCGGCGGCGGGCGCACATGTAACGCTGGTCGACGGGTTGATCAGCGATTGCGGCAAAATCGTCGCGTCCCGGAAAGACGCGGAAGGCTGGTTCGACGTCTCGACGCTGAAAGAGCCGTACCGCATCGAGGGCAAGAAAACGATGGGCTACGAGCTGGCGGAGCAGCTCCGTTGGGAACTGCCGGATGTCATCTTTTATCCGTGCGGCGGTGGCGTAGGACTCATCGGCATGTGGAAGGCGTTCGGCGAAATGGAGGAACTCGGCTGGATCGGCAAGAAGCGCCCCAAGATGATTTGCGTCCAGGCGGAAGGATGCCAGCCGATTGTCCGCGCATTCGAGAAGGGCGAAGCCAAGAGCGAGTTCTTCGAAGGCGCGCACACGGCGGCGAGCGGTCTGCGCGTTCCGAAGGCGCTGGGCGATTTTCTGGTGCTGAATGCGGTCCGCGAGTCGGGTGGGACGTGCATTGCGATCTCGGATGACGACATGATCCGCGCAGGGATCGAACTGGCCAGCGACGAAGGAATGTTCGCGGCGCCGGAGGGCGGCGCGTGCGTGTCGGCGGCGGAGAAGCTGCTGGCGAGCGGCTTCCTGAAGCCGGAAGAGCGGATGGTGATTTACAACACCGGCTGCGGGTTGAAGTATCTGGAGGCGTATTCGCCGGCGTTTCCGCGCTGAGGGGGCGCCTGATACTCTGGGCGCAGGGGAATCGCGTGTCAAAATGACGATCACCGTCGAAAACAAGGCCGGCGGGCTGGTTGTCCCGCAAAGTGCACGCAAGCAAGCAGGCTTCAAAGCCGGAGATCGCCTCGAGGTGCGTGCCGTCCGCGGTGCGATTACAATTGTCAATCGAACCGCCGCGAGCGATGAGTACACACCAGCGCAGCGGAAGAGCATTGATGCGCGGCTCGCTCGCGCTCAAAAGGGTCCGTATCACGGTCCTTTCGCGGCTGCAGAGGACGCGATTGCCTTTGTTGAATCTGAAATCAAGAGTCGCCGGGCGCGTCGCAAAGGTTTATCTCCGAATCGGAAATGAGGATTGCGCTATCCGCGCGTGCCGTCGAGTCCCTCGCCGTCATGCCGCCGCCGGTTCGGCGCGCATTTGCTAAACAGCTCCGCTTCCTAAGCCTGAATCTAGGTCATCCTTCCTTGCATGCCAAGAAGTACGACGAGCACAGGGACGTGTGGCAGGCGCGTGTCAATCGGAATTGGCGATTCTATTTCAGGATCAACGGAGATACCTACTTTGTGGACGACGTGATTCCGCACCCTAAGTAGGGCATCTAGATAGCTGGTACAGCCACTCAATGGCTACTCTCCAACCGAACCCAGATCCGCCTCCGGAACCAGCGCATCTGAACCATCTCCAAATTCTACGGTATAGAGTATTGTTCCAAGCGGATAATTCACGGCGGTGGCCAGAGCCTCGGTGTCTACTGGCGTAACCCCAACCACAACGCAAGGCTCCATCGTTGGTTTTTTGGTCGTGCCCGCGTAGGTTAGAAACACGTCATCACCGAAGTCGAATCTCATTCGTTACTCCAAGCTAAGCGTTCGATGCGCAATCGGTTGTGTCAAGTATGTAGTTACTTCTTCTTCGCCGCCGGACGCTCGACCTTGACTTCGCGAATTAGCGCCTCAAGGGCGGCGGGCTTTTCCACCTTGCCGTTGATCGCCGGAATCCAGAGGCGTTCGAGCGGTTCCTTGTACAT
>JBDTTK010000376.1:0-4994 GCA_039930685.1 Bryobacteraceae bacterium
CGGTAACGCAGGCGCGTCCGGTGTCCGGTCCGTGTGTGATACCATCGGCGGCCATGCCCGATCCCCGTCACTTGGCCACGCGCCGTCGCGTGGCCAAGAGGCTACTACCCTATCTCTGTCTGCTGTATTTCGTTGCCTATCTGGACCGCACTAACATCGGCATCGCCAGCCTGCAGATGAATCAGGAGCTTGGATTTTCGAACGAAGTCTATGGATTCGGCGCGGGTATTTTCTTCGCCGGATACTTTCTGCTCGAGATCCCGGGCACCCTCCTCGTCGAGCGATGGAGCGCCCGGAAGTGGATCTCGCGGATCATGATCACCTGGGGAATGGTCGCCTGCCTGACGGGATTCATGCGGACGTCGACCGAATTCTATTGGCTGCGATTCGCGCTGGGCCTCGCCGAGGCAGGCTTCTTTCCGGGCGTCCTCATTTATCTCACGCACTGGTTCCTCGCCGAGGATCGCGCCAAGACCAACGCCATGTTCACGATCGCGATCCCGCTGTCGACTGTCTTTGGCTCACCAATTTCCGGCTGGCTGCTTCACTTCAATTGGCTCGGAATGTCTGGATGGCGCTGGCTCCTGATCATCGAAGGAATTCCGGCCATTCTGCTGGGTATCGTCACGATCTTCTATCTCACCGACCGGCCTGCCCAGGCCAAATGGCTCGACAAGGAGGAACGCGACTGGCTCGAAGCCGAACTCAACCGGGAGCGGCAGGCGGTTTCGGCAAAGCATGGCCACTCCATCCTGGGTGGCCTCCGGCACTGGCGGGTGCTTGCCCTGACGAGCGGATATCTGCTCGCGGTCACGACCTCCTATGGCATCAGCTTCTGGCTGCCGAAGTTCATTTCGCAGCTATCGGGACTCAGTAACGGCATCGTTTCGATCCTGGCCGCTCTCCCCTATGTTGCCGCCGCGATCACGGTGGTCATAGGCGGGTTCTGGGGCGACCGGACCCGGAAGCAGCGCCTCTTCTCGACGCTCGGGCTCATTGTCTCCGGCACCGCCCTCGCCGCCACCCAAACGCCCGGAATCAGCGTGGCGTTGATCATTCTCATGTTCACGGTGGCGCAAGGAGCGTACATGTTCGGATTCCCGAACTTCTGGGCACTGCCGACGAAGTTCCTGACCGGAGCCGCCGCGGCTGCTTCCGTCGGCATGATCAATGCCTTCGGCAATCTTGGCGGATTTCTGGGCCCATACGCCGTCGGATTCATGAGCACCCGCGTCGGGGGCTATACCGCCGCTTTTCTGTTCCTCGCGGGATGCGCAATCTCGGGAGCTGTGCTGATCTGGATCTCCGGGTTGCATGCGAAAGACATCGACACGCGCGGGTTGGTCAAGAACCTATAGCGCGACGTCATCTCACGCGTCCGCGGAAGTCAGCGTCAGCCGCCCATGCTTCACGCCTTTCGTGCTGATCAACTGATCGGCGATCTTCCGCACTTGTCCGGAACGGCCCTTCACGACCAGAACTTCAAGGCAGTTGTCGTGATCGAGGTGGATGTGGAGCGTCGACAGAATTGCCTGATGGTGATCGTGCTGCATTTCCGTCAGCCTCTCGTTGAGTAGGCGGGTGTGATGGTTGTAAACCAGCGTCACCGTGCCGACGACCTCTTCATCCGGCGATTCTGCTTTCTGCCGCACCAATTCGTCTCGAATCAGATCGCGAAACGCTTCGGAGCGATTCGTGTAGCCCTTCTGTTCGATGGCGCGGTCGAACTCTTCGAGCAAGCCGGAGTCGATGGCGACGCCGATGCGGCTTAAGGTGCTCATGCTTGCCTCCCGCCTGGTCGAGCTGGGCGCGTCGGAAAAGGCGGCATTCGCCCGGCACAGACCTTGCCCGGAACGCCCGACATCCGAATCCGGATGGGCTTCGTATAACGGGAGAACGCAGTCAGTCCGGCGGCGTCGTGCGCGAGTCTGCTTGCTCCACTTTCTTCCCGGCGCTTCCGGTCTTCCATTTCGCCGGAAGCGCCTTCTTTCCGGGATTCCTAGCGCCATCGGAGACCCAGATCCAGGACCTTCTTGGCGTATTCCACGCTGCGCTCCATGTGTTCGCGCTGCTGGAATTTCATCGCCTCGACAAATGGGGCAGGCATCGGCCGGCCCGGAACCTCCTCTATCACGACGTGCTTCTCGTAGGGCCGCCCGGCTTTCGCGAGCGCAAGAAAGCGAGCGAATTCCCCCGCGCGCGCATGCGGATAGTTCTTCCAGAAATCCGCTTCCATGTAGGGAATCACGTCAGGCGGACGTCCGGTGATCGGCTTGACATAAATGCGAACGGGAGGCGGGCAGACTTCGCGGACCTTCGCCACGATCTTCTTGAAATCCACCACTCCTTCACCCAGCGGGACCCATTGGACACACGCTCCCCGAGGATGCTCGTAGATCACGCTGTCGCGGAAGTGCACCGTAAGCGCGTAGGGGCCGAGTGTCTCGACCGCCACCATCGGATCCTCGGCGACGTAAACCGGGTTGGCGGTATCGAGATAAGTTCCTGCGATGTCCCGCCCCGCGCCATCGATGATTTGCTTGTGCTCCCAGGATTGCAAATCCTTGTGGATTTCAATCGCGACCTTCACGCCCGTGTCGAGCGCCCGCGTCCGGACCGCCTTCAAAACTTTAAGGGCCGCCTCGATATTCTGCTCATTCGTCGGATACGGCAACCCCTTGTGGTCGCCCGCGAGGTTGGCCCGGCACAACGGCGAACCCATGCCTGCAGCGCGCTCCAGGTTCCGCTCGAGGGTCTTGACGCTGGCGTTGAAATTCTCCGGCTTCTTGGGCAGGATGGAGCCGCCGCCGGTTTCCAGATGCAGGCCGAGTTGCTTGGCGTGCTCCCGAACCTCCCGCCAATGCCCCGGGTCGTCGGTGCCCGGGTCGAGCGAATCCTGGAGAAAGACCGCGTCCAGCTTCAAGCCGGCCGTGTACTCAAGGAGTTGCCGGTCGTTCCATTTCTGGAAGCGTAAGCAATAGGTATTCAGGCCGAGTTCGATCGGACCAGTGATGGCCGCCCGCAGGGAGGCCGCGAGGGGAATCGCGGCGGCAGACTTTAGAAAAGCACGTCGAAGCATTATCGAAATGATACGCTTGTCGGCGTTATGTCGAAACTGATCCGAGAATTGATCGCCGAGCCCCAAAAGAAATTTCGCATCGCCAACCGGGATCCGGACGCAACGCCTGGCTGCAAGGACAAGGCGGAAGCCAAACACCGGTTGGCGAAGAACCTGGACCGCCTCTCTGTTCTCCAATACCTCTTGTACGCGGAAGGCAGACGCAGCGTACTGATGGTTCTGCAGGGCATCGACGCCGGCGGCAAGGACGGCACGGTTCGCAACGTGATGTCAGGTCTGAATCCGCAGGGCGTCCGCGTGACGAGCTTCAAGGTTCCGGACGGCGAAGAGAAGCGGCACGACTATCTGTGGCGCATCCACAAGGCGGTTCCCGGGTACGGTGAGATCGGGCTCTTCAACCGCTCGCAGTACGAAGATGTCCTGGTTGTCCGCGTACACAATCTCGTTCCGAAATCGGTGTGGATGCGGCGATATCAGGAAATCAACGACTTCGAGAAGATGCTCGCCGACAACGGGACCACAATCCTGAAGTTCTTTCTCAATATCAGCAAGGACGAGCAAAAGGCCCGTTTCGAGGACCGGCTGAAGGACAAAACGAAAAACTGGAAGTTCTCGCCCGGCGACATCGAGGAGCGCAAGTTCTGGGACGACTACGCCCAGGCGTTCGAAGACGCGATCGAGAAGTGCAGCACGCCGTGGGCGCCCTGGTACGTGATCCCAGCGAATAAGAAGTGGTACCGAAACCTGGCCGTCTCGGAGATCCTGGTCGACACGATGGAGCGGATGGACCTCCATTACCCCAAACCCACCGCCGATCTTTCCAAGATCGAGTTCGAGTAATCCAGCCTTCCGGGGCGGGATGCGGCGGTCGGTCGTTGGTGTGCACGGACCGCCCCGGATGCCTTACGATAGGCTCAGGTGCACAGGGCGATGAGATTGATTTCGTCCACAATTTGGATCCTGTCCATCTTAGTGGTGGCCGCGGCGCTTGACCGCCTGCCCGATCCTCCCGCAGCTGACCCGAGTGCGGCTGTGCTCCGCATCGCTCAGGCACACGACTCGGTAGCCCATATCGCCGTCCAGCCGAATCATTCCCTTTCTTCGCACGATCCACTGCCAGTAACTTGGGTCTCTGATTCAACCGAGCCGCGGCGCCCGACGGACCCCATGGTCCTGAACGGCCAAGCGTCCGACACTTCACCGCCATCCGTCCTCGCGCCGCGTTTCCGATCCTTGTAGACCGGTTGCGGCGTTCTGTGCGCGTTGGCACTGTCAGGTGACGAAGTGCGCAAGAGCGATTTCCGCCGAACGATCCTTTCCAGAGATCGAGGCGTGCACGCCGCTATTCTTCACCGGTCCGAGAAAAGGGGTTTGTCGTGAAAACTTCCGAAGTAGTCCATGCCTGGGGGAAGATCCTCAAAGGGGAAAGGCCCTCGCTATCGATCGAAATTACCCGCGAATGTCCACTGCAGTGCCCTGGATGTTATGCGTACGACGATGCCCATCTGGGGGGCGGCGCGACCCTGCGAAGCCTGAATGACCGCAAGGGCCAGGCGTTGATTGACGGAGTGCTTGAGGTTGTCGACCGGCTGCGGCCACTGCATCTGTCGATTGTCGGCGGCGATCCGCTGGTCCGGTACCGCGAGCTCGAAGCGATGATTCCTCAACTGCTCGACCGAGGAATTCATGTCCAGGTTGTCACCAGCGCGTTTCGTCCGATGGCTGCCAGTTGGGCGGACTTGCCGTATTTGAATGTTGTTGTTTCGATCGACGGGCTACAGCCTGAGCACGATATCCGCCGGGCTCCGGCAACCTATGACCGGATCCTCAAGAACATTGCGGGCCAAAACATAACGATCCACTGCACCGTGACCGGACAGATGATGAAGCGGCCCGGATACCTCTCGCAGTGTCT
>JBDTTK010000377.1:0-4991 GCA_039930685.1 Bryobacteraceae bacterium
GTGGGGCGTGGAACTCGGCAAGGTACTGGCTGAGCGCATCGTCCCGGAGCTATCCAACGCGGAAGAGCCTCCGCTCACGCACGACAGCTCCACCAACGCTCTGATTCGACATTACCGCAAAGGCAAGCAACGCGATGGCCGGTCCGCGTGAACAGCGACGTTAGCTGATCGTACGCCGGACGGAGACGAGCTTATTACTCCGCGACTGATGCAGCTTCGTTGGCCGGACGGTAAGGTGCTCTGCCCTCACTGCGGATCGGACAATGTTGACTACCTTCCCAGCGCTCGCATGTTCAGATGCTTCGAGAAACACGCCAAGAAGAAATTCTCCCTATAAGTCGGAACCATTTCCGAGGGTTCCGCGATCAGCCTAGACAAATGGCTACCGGTAATGTGGGGATGCGGAAGGCTTTGCTTTTGGCTTTGGCCCGCGACGACTCGGCTTGAGTGCGGATTGCATGCGCTCCGCTTCAATCCGCCTTTGAAGTTCCGCGTGGGGTACATCGATCACCGTTTTCATGGCTGCGTTGAAACGCGTCCACGCTTCCGGCCCTTCGATCATCTCTGCCGTTCGGGCTTCATGCCTTAATACTGCCACGTTTCCGTGTGATAGCGTAAAAGGCTGCGTGAGGGAGGAGATTTCACTCGAATGGGACCAAAGAAGGAATTCCCGTACCAGGGCAGGCGGGTGATCGGTCAGGAGATCGATACGGTTTCCAGCAACGAGACGTGGAGTGCGTATACACTTGAGGATGGAACGGTTATTAAAATGAAGTCGGTGCTCTTGACCATAGTGCGACTAGATGAGCACGACGCTACCGGCAATCCGATCTACATGTTTACATCGCATCAGATCATCGGCGTAACCGCGCCCGATGACCTAAAGAAGAAAGAGAATTAAGCCGATGCTTGTCGCTGAGACTGTTCTCTTGGTCTTGCTCGTTAAGAGCCCTCCATTGCGAAGGGCGGAGGATGCAATGGTCACTTTCGATTCTGCAAACAGCGAATGCATTCGCGAAGTTGTCAGTGAAACTATCACCCAGGCCGACAGCGTCGCCGGAGACAGCATCCAAGATGCAATGGCCAAGGATTTTGGATCGGTGCCAGAGGTTAAGTTTGTCCTTGCGGAGGCGGTTCCTAGCGCCCTGCTGGTTTGGATCGCAGTTGATAGCCCCGACACAGCCGTTCGGTATCGGATCTACGATAAAGAGTTAGGCCTCGTCTCGGAGTTTCCTGATATTGACTTTGATTTCAATCTGGTTTCGGTTATGGATCGATCCAGCGCCGATATCGCAACTGGCGCAAGGCTTATCTACTCGCGCTCATAGGCAGAGCGATCCGTGCCCGCAAAAGATATCCACGTCCAAAAGGCAAACGCAAATGAAGCGTTTGCGATGTCGCTTCCTCTGGATAGTCAGGTTAGAGTAGATTGGACGTTGATTGCTTTGTTCTACTCGGCCATGCATTACGTCGAAGCTTACTTGGCCATCTCGAATACTCATCTCAGGAGTCATACAACTCGCGATCAGTACGTCGGCCGTGACGCAAATCTTAAAAAGATTTGGTCTCAATATCAAGATTTGAAATTCTTCGGCTACAACGCCCGCTATGAGGCACCGCAGTTCACAGCGAGAGACGTTACAACGAACGCCTTGCCTCAGTTGGCTATGGTCAAGGCAGCCATCTCACGATTTCTCTAGAGCGGCTGCTCCATTCGGGGCATAATCAAAAATCGGCCTGTCACGCTGTCCTCAGCCTGGAACGGTCTTTCGGTCAGGTATATTTTGCCCACAACAGCGCCATAATCAGCAGGTTAAGATAGTGACGACCGACCGCAGGTCAGCCCTCCTGGCCGCACGCAGTGCCCGTGCGAAGATCCGAAGGACCGCAGCCCTCAGAAAAACCGTAACCGACGCTCTCCCTCGGGTCACAGACGAGGGCAAGAAACCGTAACCAGCTCATTCCCAAGTAGATCGATACCCAAGAGCGGCGCCGGATGGCCTCGCTTTTTCGAGCCTCCGCTGTAATATCCAAATAGGCCGGACGCCGTCCGCCCTAATGAGCCCGCCGTCGCGCGGGCTTTTGCTTTGTTCCAGGAGGATCTCATGAGCCCAACAGCGATCGACGAACCAATTGCCGCCACCGCACCGGCTGCCCCGGACGCCCCCGCCCTCACGCGCGCGGAGCGCAACCGTCGCAACGCCCAGCACTCCACCGGGCCGTGCACGCCCGAAGGCAAATCCGTCTCTCGGCTGAACGCCACCAAGCATGGCGGCACCGGCCAGATCGTGCTCCTGCCCGGCGACGACGCCGCTGCGTACCAGCAGTTCGTGGCGGCGCAAATGTCGGCACTCAATCCCGGCAACGCCGACGAGGCCGCCTTCGCCCAGTGCATCGTCGACCATCGCTGGCAGCTCGCGCGCGTCCAGACCTACGAGAACAACCTGCTCTTCCTGCTCCCCTCCGTGCCGGGCGGCGGCAGTGAGGAGATCGGCGCACCGCGGTCGGCGATCGACGAAGCCGCATCCGCCGCGCAGACGTTCTTCGACAACCTCCACAAATTCGACCTGATGGGACGCTATACCGCTCGCCTGAGCCGCCTCGTCATTCAGAACCATAAGATGCTCACGGACCTCCAGCGCGCTCGTCGCGACGCCGATCGCGAAGCGCAATTGGCCGCCCTTCGCCTCAGGCCCATCGACATTGAGCGCGACATGCCCGATCTTCCCGAGCGGATCCGTAACAGGATGCTCCGGCGCTGCGACGAAGCAGCCACTAGTCAGAAAGTGCGCCAGGAAGCGCAGGCCGGCCATCATCCGAATCAGTCACTTAACCAGACTTCTGGCTTCGTTTCGCAGAAGCCTTCGGCCCCCACTTCGAAGTGTGGCCCCGTCGCCTCGACGCAGCCTCAAAATCCCTCGCAACAGCCTTCGGGATCGCGGATGAGTTCCGCCGTGTAACCACCAGCCAAACTCCAGCGCGCATCCACACACTCGAAGTGTGCCCTGAGATGAATCTGAAGGATGATTTCGTGCGGGTGAGATCGAAGAACGGCGGACATACTGGGCGCTCGGTGCCCGCGTTCTAGTCCGCGAATGAGGAGGAAACCGCCCACCGCCACGAGCGGCGCGAAGGGGCCGGACGATCCAAAACACGCCGGGCGGCCCGAGGGACGCCCGTGTTTAGTCCTTCAAGAGTTCTAGCGGCTGAAGTAGGCCGCGTTCTTTTGCGTGAAGTCCGACCACTTCTCGGGCAGGTCATCGAGAGCGAAGATCGCCGACACGGGGCATACGGGGACGCACGCGCCGCAGTCGATGCATTCGACGGGATCGATGTAGATCATCTCGTTTTCGTCGAAGCCCGCTTCGTCTTTCTTGGGGTGGATGCAATCCACCGGGCAAGCGTCGATGCACGCCGCATCTTTGGTACCGATGCAAGGTTCCGCAATTACATAAGCCATACTTGGGTTTCTCTCACCTGTCTAGGAGCCGTGAAGGCAGGGGTTTAAACACGTAGAATAGCACAGTACCCGCCGCCAATCCGATCCATCTCATTCTTTCCAAAGCCACCGATATGGATTCCTGTGCGCAGGATGCGCCAACTGGAGCAAACCCATGATGGGACGGAATTCATTGGGAGAAGGCGACCGGACCGGGCCGTTTGTTACGGCGCGTGCCTCGGTCAAGATCGCATTTCGAGTGTTGCTAATCGAGGATCGGGAATCCTGCACAGTGCGCATCGGCGACTGGTTGCGCGGCTCCCGGGATCCATCCTTCAATCTGGAATGCGCTACGGCGCTGACGGAAGGCTTACTCCGGCTGGAAGGCGGCTGCCTCGACGCCGTTCTGGTCGGCCTCCATCTCGAAGGCGCGCCCGGCCTGCTATCGCTGCGCGCGGCCCGAGCCGCGGCGCCGGACGTTCCCGTGATTGCTATATCCGGCGAACGCGGCGTCGCGAGAGAAGCCATGAGCCTGGGCGCGAGGGATCTGCTGATCCGCGGTGAGTTCAACGGACGAATGCTGATCCAGTGCCTCGAACTCTCGAGGGCGCGGCCGGTCAGATGCGGTGCGTCACCACTCTTCGCGCCGGGCGGGCGTCACGAGCGGGCGACCGAAATCGGCGGATTGGTCTGGAGGAAATGCGAGAAGGTTCGCGATATCGGGTTGGTACGATGATCGGGAGTGCAAGTACAGATCCTCGATAACCGGCAAGCCCTCGGCGAGACTGCGGCGGCCGACATCGCCGAATCCCTCCGCGCTGTGCTTTCCGCCAAGGACCGCGCCGTGATTCTGTTGGCGGCCGCCCCTTCGCAAAACGAGACTCTTACCGCCCTCGCGGCGGCGCCGGGCATCAACTGGACCCGCATCACCGCTCTCCACTTGGACGAGTATCTCGGCTTGCCGGAAGCGGCGCCCGCATCCTTCCGGAGATATGTCCGCGAGCATGTCGTAACGCCGTTGGGCATCCGCGAGTTTCACGGACTTGCAGGCGATGCGGCTGACCCGGCAGCGGAATGCGCCAGGTACGCCCGCCTGCTGGCCGAACAGCAACCGGATTTGGCGCTCCTCGGGATCGGCGAGAATGGCCATCTCGCCTTCATTGATCCGCCTTGGTGCAACTTCGCCGATCCGGACCTGGTCCGCGTGGTTCCATTGGACGACGCATGCCGAACTCAGCAAGTCGCCGACGGGTGCTTCAGCCAGCTTGAGGATGTGCCGAAGCAAGCCCTCTCGTTGACCATTCCGGCCATGCTGCGGACGCCGCATCTGTTCGTGATGGTGCCGGGCGCGAGAAAGGCCGACGCGGTCCGCGCGGCGCTCGAGGGTCCGCTGACGACGGCGTGTCCGGCTTCGATTCTGCGGACTCATGCCGGAGTGAGACTCTACCTCGACCGGGACTCCGCCGGCAGGTTGACTACTTCTTGGGTTTCAGGATGAAAGTGGTCTCGCCGGGGCGGGCCAGATTCAGCTCGCGGCGCACGACGTTGTCGC
>JBDTTK010000378.1:0-4983 GCA_039930685.1 Bryobacteraceae bacterium
TCCTGCACGCAATTCACAAGAATCAGGCGGTCTCTGTTCACCTCCTGCTCGAGTCCGGGGCGGACCCGAACGCGACCGCGGGCCATGGACCTACCCCGCTCATCATGGCCGCGGGATACGGATACGCAAACATCGTCGAGGATCTTCTCGCGCATGGGGCGAACGCCCAACTGGCGGACAACACCGGCTTTGGACCGCTCGACGCCGCCGTTGGCGGAGTCGCCGACATCGATCGCTTTACCGTCGGAAACTGCCAGGGCGCGACAGTGAAGGTGCTATTAGCTCACGCACCCCATGCGAAACTCCGCGATGCGACAGCCGCGCGGCTAGCGAGATTCAGCGGCTGCGACGAAGTCCTTGGACTGCTCGCGCGCCAATAGAGCCGCCGTCAGAGCGCGGCGTTATACTAGCCGCATGAACCCCTCATCGGCCGCTCCGTCGCCCGCCCTTTTGATGGATACGCTGTTTTCCTTTCAGCGCACGCATGCCTTAAAAGCTGCCATCGACTTCGACATCTTTAGCGGAATCGCCGAGGGCGCAAACACAGCCCCGATCCTAGCGGGCCGCTGCGCGACCTCCGAGAAAGGGATGCGCGTCCTCTGCGATTTCATGACGATCAACGGTTTTCTCACGAAATCCGGTGAAGTCTACGCGTTGACGCAGGACTCGAACATCTTCCTCAATCGCCATTCACCGGCCTACATGGGTAGCGTCGCTAATTTCCTCGTCTCGCCGGATCTGATTCGCCACTTCCAAAATCTCCCGGAAGTAATTCGGAAAGGCGGATCGCTGGAGGAAGGAGGCACTGTCTCCTACGACAATCCAGTCTGGGTGCTGTTCGCCCGCTCGATGGCGCCCATGATGATCATGCCCGCGGAAGCCATTGCCAGGGCGGTCGGCGCGCCGGAAGGCAAGCCGATGCGCGTCCTTGATCTCGCCGCCGGCCATGGGATGTTTGGAATCACGATCGCGCGCCATAACCCCAATGCCCAGATCACGGCAATCGACTGGCCCAATGTCCTGGACGTCGCCGAAGAAAACGCCGAGCGCGCCGGAGTCGCCAACCGCCTCACCAAACAGCCCGGCGACGCATTTACACTTCCCTTCGGCGGACCCTACGACGTTGTCCTGATCACAAATTTCCTCCATCACTTCGATATCCCGACCTGCGACAAGTTCCTCGCGAAAGTCTACGCCGCGCTGTCCCCCGGAGGATGCGCCGTGGTGCTTGATATGGTTCCCAACGACGACCGCGTCACGCCCCCGATGGCCGCGTCGTTTGCCATGGTCATGCTCGGCTCAACGCCCTCGGGCGATGCCTACACCTGGACCGAATACCAGGGCATGTTTAACCGCTCCGGCTTCAAGACCTGGGAAAAGCAGGATCAGCCTGGCGCTCCCCAGAGCATTCTTCTCGCTTACAAATAAGGCCGACCCCGACGTGCGACCGTAGGGCCGGGCATGCGCGGCCCTCGGTGGCACGGATCTCCCGGTCCGTGATCTGGGTTTCCTACGAACAGAACGCCGGCATTTCCCTTAAACGCGACCGGTACGACGCCCCACCAGCCGCGTCTACTTCACTTGTGACCGCACTCATCCCATTCTTCCTGCTGCTAGCCGCCGACGCCCCTTCTCAGACCTGGAGCCAATGGGGCGGACCAACCCGCGACTTCAAGATTGCTCCAGCTCCATCCCTGGCCGCGACCTGGCCTGCCACCGGACCCAAGGCGCTTTGGCGCCGCGAACTCGGTGACGGCTACTCGTCGTTCGTCAGCGACAACGGCTCGCACCTCTTCACGCTTTACAAGAAAGGCGAGACCACCGTCGTGCTCGCACTCGAAGCGGGCACCGGCAAGACGCTCTGGGAAACGACCTTCGATTCACCATTCATTAAGGGCGAAATGAATCCGACCATGGGCACTGCGCCCGCGTCGACGCCTCTGGTCTCGGGCGACCGCGTCTTTGCCATCACCTTTACCGGACGCCTCGTCTCCCTCGACCGCAAAACCGGCAAATCCATTTGGGAGCAGGACCTCTGGAAGCAGTACGGCGGAACCATCGTCGAGTATGGCTACACCAACAGCCCGTTGTTGTACCGCGACATGATCATTCTGCCCATCGGCGGCGAAAATCGCGCGATGGCGGCGTTTCGCGCCAGCGACGGAAAGCTCGTTTGGAAGAGAGCCACCGCCGACAACGGGATGACGTCGCCTATCGTCGTCGACATGAATGGCCAAGCCGAACTCGTCACGGTCATGAAGGATGTCGTGCTCGGGCTCGACGCCAAGACCGGCGACTCGCTTTGGTCGATCCAGCACAAGAACCGTACTGACACAAACGTCTCGACTCCTGTCTGGGCCGGCAACAATACACTTCTGGTCTCGTCCGCCTACGACTCCGGTACCCGCGCCATCAAACTGACCCGCACCGGCGGCAAGACCGAGGCGAAGGAACTTTGGTTCAACCCTCGAATCCGCGTCCACGTCGGCAACATTCTGGTTCGCGGCGATGTGGCGTATGCGTCGAGCGGCGACTTCGGACCCGCCCCCGTCACCGCCTTCAAAGTCGAAACAGGCGAAATCCTCTGGCAGGTGCGAAAGTTCGCCAAAGCCAACTTCGTCGATGCCGGTTCGAAGATCGTGGCCCTCGACGAAGAAGGCAAACTGATCCTTGCCACGCTTTCCCCGAGCGGCGTCGAAGTGCTGGCCGACACCCAAGCCCTTACCAAACCCGCGTGGACGCCGCCGACCCTCATTGGCACCAAGGTCTTCATCCGGGATCGCAAATCCATGGCTGCATACGAGTTAGGCGCGCAGTAGGAGAACCTAAGGTCGCGCGCTTGTAGGGTCCGGTCAAGCCCGGCCGCGAATTAATTCGCGCAACCACAAGATTTCGCTTGATTGTATCAGTACACTAATACATTCTTGCTTTAGATGAATTCGGGAAGTATCGTCGAGCCCACGAAATTCAAGCTGGACCTCCACAGCGGCGTCCCGGTGTACCGCCAAATCATTGATCAAGTCATGGGCGGAATCGCCAGCGGTGGGTGGAACGCCGGCGACCAACTGCCGACCGTCCGCCAACTCGCCGTAGACCTCGCCATCAACCCCAACACAGTGGTTCGCGCCTATCGCGAGCTCGATATCCGCGGCGTCCTCGAAACGCAGCAGGGCACTGGAACGTTCATCAGCGCCAAGAAGGTCGAGCGGGATGCCGCCGAACGGCAGAGACAGTTGCATCAACTCGTGGGCGAATTCGTCGCTCGCGCGGGCGCATCCGGATTCACCATCCGCGAACTGCAGGAGCAATTAGATGAGCTTCAAACTGGCCGGTAAGTACGGGAGCAACGAAATGAAACGGGATTCGATCGACATACGCATTCCTGGGGTAGCCGTCGCATTGTTCTTGGCTAGCCTCGCCGCCGGAGCAATTCTGACGGCCGCCGTGCAAAATCCAATACCGATATTCGCGGGTGGAATCCTCGGGCTCTACTTCCTCTTCTCGATCAAAGTGGCCGCGCAATGGGAGAAAGTCGCCGTGCTTCGGCTCGGACGCTACAACGGCCTACGCGGACCAGGAGCCTTCCATAAGATCCCCGTCGTTGACACCCTGACGCGTTTCGTCGATCAACGCGTGCGCGTCTCGGGCGTCACCGCGGAATCGACCCTCACGCGAGACACCGTGCCCGTCAACGTCGACGCCGTTGTCTTCTGGCTGGTGTGGAACGCCGAGAAGTCGATCCTCGAAGTCGAGGACTACGTCCACGCCATCAACATGGCCGCGCAGACCGCTCTCCGCGAGTCCATCGGCCGCCATCAACTTGGGCAAATGGTCGCCGAGCGCGAATCCATGGGGCACGAACTCCAGCGCCTTCTCGACGAGAAGACCAACCCGTGGGGCGTCACGGTTCAATCCGTCGAGATCCGCGATGTGAGCATCCCCCAAGGGCTCGAAGACGCCATGTCTCGCCAGGCGCAGGCTGAACGCGAACGCCAGGCGCGAAACATCCTCGGTCAGGCTGAAATCGAAGTCGCCGAGAAATTCTCGCAAGCCGCATTGATGTATGCGGACAATCCCACGGCTCTGCACTTGCGCGCCATGAACATGCTCTATGAAGCCATCAAGGAAAAAGGCGCCATGGTGATCGTGCCTTCTTCCGCCGTCGAAACCATGGGCCTTGGTGGAATGCTCGCGACCTCATCGTTGGCCGGCGTGAAGCCGGCCACGAGTTGAGCTAGACCATTTTCTGAACGCTTGAAGGCCTCGCGGAGGCTTACCGGATCGAACCCCGGCCGTAAAGGAGGGGACTGCTGGTACCCATATCCGCCTAAACCGGCCCAGGTTATCTCGGCTTGCCGAAGTGGAACACAAGCCCGGCCGAAAAGCGGGGGGACGTCAGGCTCTGCCCTTCGAACCGCGTGTAGGATCCATCGACCTGAATGAGACGCAGCGACACCCTGTCGTTCAGATGCAGATCGACGCCGCCGCCGAAATCGGCGGCGAAGCTGGTCGCGGTTTCCACTAGCTCCGCCACTCTTCGGCTTTCATGCGCCACGCCGAAGAGGACGAACGCGAAAGGCGTGAACCTGGATCGATTGGGTAGGGCGAAGTGCGGTCCGATGGTGAACCCGTGCTCGCGAACTTGCACCCTCTCGCCTTCTTCCTGGATTGAACCATAGTGCCCATCGAAGTCCGCCGCGATCGCAAACCAGTGATTGACGTTCGCAACCGCAGTGCCCGTCCAACCCTGCAAAAGGTGACCGCTCTCCCGCAATGCGGAGTAGCCCGCGAAGAGTTCGTAGGGCCGCTCTTCTCTTTCGTCAGCGGCTGTGGCACCCGGAGGCTCCTGCGGCAGACCCGGTCGAGGCAGTAACAGCAGCGTCAGTGCAGCCGCGCAAATTCGAATGACTCTTTGCAAAACGCCTTCTCCTGCGAACAACAATCGTATTCTATGTTCGGTTGGGAGAAAAGGACCGGGCCGGC
>JBDTTK010000379.1:0-4975 GCA_039930685.1 Bryobacteraceae bacterium
GCCGGCCGGTTTGGGGGTCGATGCAGACGACCGTGATCTTGCCTTTGGCGGTCTGGGTAGCGCCAACACGGGCGGCGAATGCCAGCGTGTAGGACGAATTGCCGAGGCGCTCGACGAAGACGGCGATGTGCATGACCTCGTCGTACCTCATGGGCGAGAGGAAGTCCGCTTCGACGTGGACGCGGGGAAAGCCGAGGGCGGATTCCGAAAGCGTCGAGAGCGGCATGCCCAAGTGGCGGAGGAAGTCGGCTTCGGCATTCTCGAAATGAATGAGCATGGCGGCATTGTGCATGCGCGCCGAGGTATCGGTGTCCGAGTAGCGGACGCGGGCTTCGTACTCGAAAGGGTTCGGCATGAGGAAGAAACCCGTATGTTACGATACCGGCGGAGTAAACTGATAGCTGACGTCCGGCAGATCTTCTCTCATGCAACTTTCCGACAAATTCACCGTGGAAAAGGGCAGTGTCTACCTCACAGGCATTCAGGCCCTTGTGCGCCTTCCGATCGAGCAGATGCGGCGTGACCGGCGCGCCGGGCTGAAGACGGGAAGCTTTATTTCGGGCTACGAAGGTTCGCCGCTGGGCGGGTACGACCTGACGCTGCTGCGCAACAAGAAACTGCTCGACGAATACAACATCCACTTCCAGCAGGGCGTCAACGAAGAACTGGCGGCGACGTCGGTGATGGGGACGCAGATTCTGCAATCGATCGACCAGTTGAACGTCGAAGGCGTTCTGGGCATCTGGTACGGCAAGGGTCCGGGCGTCGACCGGTGCGGCGATGTGTTCCGGCACGCCAATATGGTCGGGACCGGAAAGCAGTCGGCGGCGCTGATTCTGGCGGGCGACGATCATGCCTGCAAGAGTTCGACGCTGCCGCATCAGAGCGACTTCAGCCTGTTCAACATCGGCATTCCGTTTTTCTATCCGGGCAATCAGCAGGAGATTCTGGATTACGGCGCGTATGCGATCGCGCTATCGCGGTGGTCGGGCGCGTGGACCGGCTTAAAGCTGGTGACGGATATCTGCGACGGCGGCGGCACGGTGGTCTGCGATCCGGATGCGATCCAGATTGCGATTCCGGAGGGGTACGAGAAGACGGTGGATGCGCGGATCATTCCGCCGATTTCGAATCAGCTCGAATTTGAGGTGAACCAGCGGCGGCTGGATGCTGCGCTGCGATTTGCGCGCGCGAATCGCGTGAACCGTTGGTATGGCGCCGAGGCGCCGATCGCGAAGGTCGGCATTGTAAGCGCGGGCAAGGCGCATTACGACGTCGTGCAAACGCTGCGGGACTTCGGCCTGAGTGAAGAAACGCTCGGGCCTGCGGGAATCCGCGTGGCGAAGTTCGGGATGCTGTTTCCGTTCGATGGGGAGTTCGCGCGCGAGTTCGCAGAGGGGCTGGACGTCATTCTGGTGGTCGAGGAGAAACGCAGCTTCCTCGAATTCCAACTCCGCGATGCGCTGTACTCGATGAAGCAGCGTCCGGCGGTGATCGGCAAGGTGAATGAGAAGGGCGGTCCGCTGCTACCGGCCGCGGGCGAGTTGAATCCCGACATGCTCGCGAAAACGATCGGCGCGGCGCTGGTCCACTACTTGAGCCCGACGAGTTGGGTGCGGGGCAGCGTGGCGGCGCGGCTCGGTTTGCTCGATGGCATTGCCGCGAAGCCGCGTGAGCTTTTGGCGATCCGGCCGTCGAATTTTTGTTCGGGCTGCCCGCACAACCGGTCGACGCTGCTGCTCGACGGGCAAATGGCGGGCGGCGGCATCGGCTGTCATACGATGGCGATGCGACTCACCGATTCGAATCGCGCATTTTCATTTCTCACGCAAATGGGTGGCGAGGGCGCTCCGTGGATCGGGATGCGTCCGTTCACGGCGCGGAAGCACGTGTTCCAGAATATCGGGGACGGCACGATGTTCCACTCGGGGCAACTGGCGATCGACGCGTGCATCGCGGCGGGCGTCAATATTACGTACAAGATCCTCTATAACGGCCACGTGGCGATGACTGGCGGGCAGGATGCGATTGGGGCAATTCCGATTCCGCAGTTGACGCGCAAGCTTGAGGCCGAGGGCGTGAAGCGGATCATCGTGCTGGCGGAGGATCTGGAGAAGTACGAAGCGGTGCAACTCGCGTCGATCGCCGAGGTCCGCAGCCGGACGGAGCTCGAGCGCACGCTGCGCGATCTCGAACAGGTTCCGGGCGTGACGGCAATGATCTACGACCAGGAATGCGCGGCGGAGAAGCGTCGTCAGCGCAGCCGCGGAACGCTGGCCGAGCCGACGCAGCGCCTGTTCATCAACGCCGAGGTCTGCGAGGGCTGCGGCGATTGCGTGAAGCAATCCAATTGCATGAGCCTGACTCCGACGCCGACGGCGCGCGGGCAGAAGATGCAAATCCACCAGAGTTCCTGCAACAAGGACTACACGTGCGCGCTGGGCGATTGCCCGTCGTTCGTGACGGTGAAGATCAAGGAAGGTACTGGTCTCCGCAAAAGGACGCTGGCGAAGCTTCCGGCGACGGACGTTCCGGCTCCGGCGAAGATTGCGGATCCGGGCGAAGGATACAGGATTCTTGGTCCAGGGATTGGCGGAACTGGCGTTGTAACAGTGAATGCGCTGCTGGCGACGGCCGCGTGGATCGACGGATTGTACGTCGCGACGCTCGACCAAACGGGGTCCGCGCAAAAGGGCGGCGCGGTGGTTTCGCACTTGATGATCAGCAGGACGCCGATCGCGGCTCCGGCAAAGACCAACGCCGGGAATGCGGATCTGATTCTGGGCTTCGATCTGATCGGCACAGCGAGTCCGGAGAATCTGAAAACGGCGTCGTCGGAGCGAACGACGATTCTGGTGAACTCAGGGCTGGTTCCGACGATCGATGTGATTCGCAGCAAGGCGCCGCTGGCGGGTCCGGAGAAGATGCTGCAGCAAGTCGCTGCGGCGGCAAAGCATACGGTGTTTGTCGATGCTAACCGGCTGGCCGAAGGGCTGTTCGGCAGCCACATGTCGGTAAACCTATTCATGGCCGGGATGGCGTGGCAAGCGGGATTGATCCCGATGACGCTTGAGTCGATCCACAAGGCGATCGAGCTGAACAAGGTGGAGGTCGAGCGGAATCTACAGACGTTCCAGTGGGGCCGCAAGTATTATCACGATGCGGCGAGCGTCGAGGCGGTGCTGGCGCCGAAGGATGCGGCGAAGCCGGCGGAGTTCGATCGGGTGGCCGAGTTGACGGCCTATCAAAGCGCCAAGTGGGCGCGGAAGTATTCGGAGTTTGTCTCTGACGTCGAGCGGCGCGCTCCGGCGCTGAAGCCCGCGGTCGAACGGTATTTGTACAAACTGATGGCGTACAAGGACGAGTACGAAGTCGCGCGCCTGCTGACAAGCCCGGAGTTTGAGGAGCGGATCCGAACGCAGTTCGCGGAAGTGCAATCGATCGGGTACAACCTGCATCCGCCATTCCTGCGGCGGTTCGGCGTGACACAGAAGCTCAAGTTCGGTGCATGGGCGAAGCCGATGTTGAAGGTATTGGCGGCCATGAAGGGCCTGCGCGGCGGCATGCTCGATGTGTTTGGGATGTCGGCCCACCGGCGCGAAGAACGGGCATTGATCGACTGGTACAAAGAGCTTGTCGAGCAGACGATGGCAAAGTTGACGCCGGAGAATACGGCGCTTGCGATCGAGATTGCGAGTCTGCCGGAACAGATCCGCGGTTACGAGCAGATCAAAGAAGAGAGCATCGCCGCGGTTAAGAAGACGGCGGGCGAGAAGCTGCGCGAGATGGCGAGCCTGCCGGTCTTAAGCCGGTAAGAGGAATGCGATGAGGATCGGACGCCGCGAGTTTCTGGCGGGTTCGGCGGCTGCGGCCGGGTTGCTGGGGGCGGAATCGCCCCTGTCCGGCGAGGCGCTCTATCGCGACATCAAGAAGTATTGGGAATTCGGCGAACACCGCACCGCATCCGATCCTGACAATCTGACGACCGAGTGGCTGACATCGGAATTGAAGAAAGCGGGTTTCGAGGCCAGTTCGCCGCGATTCACGTTGCGCCAATTCTTTCCAGGAACCTGCGACCTTACGGTGGCCGGTAAAAGGATTCGCGTCTTCCCGCTTTGGCCCGTGGCGGGGACGGCTGTCGTAACGGCGCCGCTCGGACCGGGCGGAATTGCGATCGAGCGATTGCCTTATGACTTCGGCGGAGCCCTCTCGAAGACACATCCGGCTGTCGGCATGATCCAGAAGGCCGCGGCGAAGGGCGCAAAGGCTCTCGTGCTGGTTACCGAAGGACCGGTCCATGAGATCATTGCGCTGAACTACGAGTCGGAAGTCGAGCGTTGGCCGATCCCGGTAGTGCTGATGGCTCCCAAGGATGCGCCCGGTCTTGCGGAGCGTAGCGAGGCAACCCTTACGATCGGCGGAATGTTGATGGAACGGGCCGTCGCATCGAATGCGCAAGGGTTGTTGAAGCGCGGCAAGAAACTGATCATCGTGTCCACGCCAAAGAGCGGATGGTTCCGATGCGCCGGCGAACGCGGACCGGGCATCGCGATCTGGCTGGCGCTGGCACGGTCCGTAGGCGCGCAGAGGGGCGGTCCGAGCTATTTGTTCACGGCGAATAGCGGTCACGAGTTGCATGGCCTTGGGATCAAGGCGTTCCTCAACAATGCGCCGAAGCCAAGCGAGGTCGGGTGCTGGGTTCATCTAGGCGCAGGACTCGCGACGTACGCGTATGAGAATGGCAAGCGCCTGAAGACGGCGGATACCAAGCGGTATCTGACTTCATCGGCGGATGTCGCGCCCGTGATCGCGCCGGCCTTCGCGGCGATTCCGGAGCTTGCTCCGACTACGGAAAGGCTGCTGGGCGAACTGCGCTATTTGGTTGCGGCCGGGTATCGAGGATTCAGCGTCGCGGCGGGGCATCGGCTGCACCACACGCCGATTGACGATCCATCGTCGACGGGCGGTGACATTC
>JBDTTK010000380.1:0-4957 GCA_039930685.1 Bryobacteraceae bacterium
AAAGGCAAGACCGCCCTCGTAACAGGCGGCTCTCGGGGAATCGGCCTCATGATCGCCCGCGGATTTCTCGAATCCGGCGCCAAAGTCTACATCTCCTCCCGCAAAAAGGAAGTCTGCGATGAGACGGCGCGGGAGCTTTCCGCCGTCGGCGAATGCATCTCCATTCCAGCGGACCTGTCGAGCGTCGCGGGCTGCGACTATCTCGCAGGCGAAATCGCGAAGCGCGAATCCCAACTCGATATCCTGGTCAACAACGCGGGCGCGGCTTGGGGTGCCCCGCTAAGCGAGTTCCCGGAATCCGGCTGGGACAAGACCATGAACACCAACGTCAAAGCTGTGTTCTTCCTGACCAAGAACCTGATGCCGTTGCTGCAGAAAGCCGCATCGCCTGAAGATCCGGCCCGCGTCATTAACGTCGGCTCGATCGACGGCTTGAAAGCTCCCCTGATGGAGACCTACGCGTACCCCGCCAGCAAAGCCGCGGTCCATCACATGACGCGCGATCTCGCCGTCAAGCTCGCCGGGACATTCGTCACAGTGAATGCCATCGCGCCCGGTCCCTTCCCCAGCCAGATGACCAGGCACATGGCCGAACTCCATGGCGACGAAATCAAGAACGGATGCCCCCTCCGCCGCTGGGGCGTTCCCGGAGACATGGCCGGAGTCGCGCTATTTCTGGCCTCGCGCGCCGGCTCCTATGTGAACGGCGTCGTCATCCCGGTCGACGGCGGCATCTGCATCAGCTAGCATTCCGCTTTACGGAATACGCTTTGCGTAATAGACTGGAGCTTCATTCGCTCGTTTCGATGCCGATACACGGAAAAGCTGTTCGGCGACGAACGGGTGGCTCGCTTTGCGGCCTTCGAGAAGGTCGCTCGCCGGAAGCTGTTGTTCTTGCACGCGGCGAGCGCTCTGCAGGACCTTCAGGCTCCACCAGGCAATCGGTTGGAAACTCTTCAAGGAACCCGGTCTGGTCAGCACAGTATCCGCATTAACGATCAATGGCGAATCTGCTTCGTATGGCAGGCCGGCGAACCGCATCGCGTCGAGATCGTCGATGATCACTGAGGTAACACGATGCCAATTACAAAGCGATTGAACCCCATTCATCCTGGAGAGATTTTGTTGGACGATTTCATGAATCCGCTTGGAATCAGCATGAACGCGCTCGCGCGCGACTTGCATGTGCCGCCCAACCGCATTCACGGACTCGTGCACGGCACTCGCGCCATCTCCGCGGACACCGCCCTTCGGCTCGCCGCCTACTTCGGCACCACGCCGGAAACGTGGATGAATTTGCAGACCGAGTACGATTTGCGGGTCGCGAGGCGGGCGGGGGGCGACCTGATTCAAAAGCAGGTCCGGCGCAGGAACGCGGCCTGAGACGGATTTGGCCCTCGGTTTATCCTTGTGTTTTGCGGCACAGCCTGGAACTGCGCCTCGAACCGTACGCCCTGCGCCGAAAATCGCGTCTCCACAATTCTTTTACAAACTCTCCATGACTCGCCCGCCGCTTTGGCTCATGATGCTTTCAGGAGAGAAAAAACAATGAAAGCGACGATCGGTCTCATCCTCGGACTAGCTCTCGGCGGAGCCCTTCAGGCGGAGAAACTTCAGAACGGACTGGAGTTCCGGACTCCGCTCGGTTGGACCGTCAAGTCCAACGGCGACGCAGCTGCGCTCCTCCCATCGGACATGGCGATGGAGCCTGGCGGCAGCGGTCCCGCCGAGATCTACCTGATCGGCCTCGAAGAGTCGATCTCCGACGTGCGCGAAGCGCGCCCGGTCGTCGCTTGGCTCAAGAATATCTTTCCCGCCGCCTCGCAAATCAGACTGGCAGTGCCGCCGCAAGCATTTCGCGCGGCGGGCGGGAACGGAACCCTGTTTCGCTTCGACGCCGTCAGCCAAGGCACCACTCTAGGCATTCATGTGTACGCGGTCGGCCTTTCGACCGGCGGCGCTGCCGGGCTCATCGCCGTGGCCCGGCCCGAGCAGCTCGCCACACGCGAAGGCGCGTTGGCCGGTGTAGCGAACAGCCTAAGCCGCCCCGGCAACGCGGGCGCCAGCCAAAGCAGTCCCTCGGCGACCTACGGACAGACGAGTCCGGCGCCGGCCCGCGGAGCCAGTGGACCGCTTGCCGCCCAATGGGAACAGAAACTGCGCGGCCATAAGCTGCACCAGTTCAGCAGCTCTTCGAGCGGCTACGGCTCCGGCGGCTACAACAGCCAAAAGACCCTATTCCTCGGCGCAAACGGAAACTACGCCTTCAGCAAATCAGGCTCCGTCTCGGTATACGTCGATGGAGCGAACGGCGGCTCCTCCTCGCAAGGTGGCGACCAGGGCCGCTGGCGCGTGTACGAACAGGGTGGCAAAGTTCTTCTGGAACTCGTCTCCCCCAAGAGCGGCACCGAAACCATCGTGCTCACCAACGACGGCACCAAGACCCTCTTGAACGGCCGCCGCTGGCTGGTCGGCGATTAGTCTGCTCGGAATCTAAGGGAGGCCGCTCTTCATAGCCCGCACAGCAGAGTCTGCGTGAAAACGGGTCGTGTCATAGCCCCGCACATCAGTGCGGGGATCTTCGCCAAGCGGGCTACCGCCCCATTACCGGATCGTAAGCAGCGCGGACCTCAAGGTCCGTGGTCGTTCCACCCAGTCTCCGCGTCTCCGTCGTTTCAGACCGGTTTCAGTAGCTTCCGCTGTCCCCCCTAATCCTCCGCACCTGCCAATCCGCGACACTCGCCGGACGCGCAAGGCAGGACGCGACTTACGGAGGACTGAGCCCAATCCAGTGGCCCGCGAACGCTCCGAGTCCGGTCTAAAGCGACGGGGACATTCAGCCCGATCAGGGCTGCGCCAGCGGCAAGCGCAGGCGGAATCGAGCTCCCTGGACGCCTGGCACCAACTCAAGATCACCGCCATGTTCACGCACCGTCTGCCGGGCCAGCGCCAACCCAAGGCCTAAACCATTCGTCTTCCCCGCGCTCACGAACGGCTGAAACAGTTGCGCCCGGATCTCGGCCGGAACCCCCGGACCGGAATCCGAAACGTCGATCCGGACATCGCCGCCGGACCGCGCCGCCTCAATCGAGATCTCCCCGCCGTTCGGAAGAACTTCGAGAGCGTTCGCGAGCAAATTGATGAGCACGCGCTCGATCCGTGACTTCTCGCAATCGACAAAGAGACCCGCCTCCAAATCTTGACGGATCGCCACGCTTTGCGGCCCCGCGCGATCCTGCTGCGATTCGATGGCAACTCCCACCAGTTCCGCTACCTCGCAGTGAACCCGGCGGCCGGGCTCCGCTCGCGCCACCTTGCCGATTTCCGAAAGCAGCTTCTCCATGCGTTGCGCGGCAGTATGTATGTGGATTCCGGTCTGCTTCATCTGATCGGCGGGCAGATCGAATTCCGCCAGCATTTCGGAACCGCCCAGGATCGCCGCAAGTGGATTTCGCAGATCGTGCGCAATCGACGCCGCCAGCCGCCCGACGGCCGTAATCTGCCCGGAACGCACCTGCTCCGCCCGCGACTCCTCGATCGACTCCGACATATGGTTGAACGTCCGGGCCAAGACGCCCAGCTCATCGCGCGTCTCTTCAGGCACTCGGGCTGAATAGTCTTCCCGGCTCACCTGCTGCGCCGCCTGAATCAGAGCGCGCACCGGCCGTACGATCCGGCGGGCGAGGAAGTAACTCAGCAGCAGCCCGACGCTCATCGCGATCACCCACGAAATGACCATGTTCCGCTGCAGATCCGCCACGCTCGCCTCAACGCCCGCAAACGACCGGACCGCCCACAGCTCCGCCAGCGCCTTCCCTTCCCCGTCATTCAGGACCGTCGGCCGAACCGCAAAGAGCTTCGGACTGGAGACAACCTTCCGCGCTGTGTCCTCGCTCACCGTCGATAGCGCCGTCAGGCCTCCCACCCGCAGGAGGAAGTCGCTGCCGCCTGTGCGATCCTTCAAATCCCGAAGCGTTTCCGCGCTCACCGGATGGGCCGCGATCAAAATGTTCAACAGCGTCGCGCGCTCTCCGGGATTCACATAGACGGGCGTGGACAGAACTTGCCACAAAGTGCCGTCCGAAATCACGAACGCGGTGCTCTGCTTCGGAAACGCCCGCCGCGCCGGATCGAGAAGACTCGGGGGAAGCTGGTTGCCGTTGGCGAGCCATGCCGGCGTCTGCCCGCCGACCACCGCCAACACGGTGCCTCCCGGACCCGCGACCGCGAACGCCGACGTCGACGCATCCGCGTGTCCCGCCTGTGCGCGTGCCCACAACTCACCGGCCGTGTCGCGGATCGTCGCCGTGTCGCGCGTACCGAACGCCGCGCGCACATCGGACATCGACGCCAGCAGCGCGCTCGCAATCGAGAGGTGTTCCGCGCGGGACTGCCACGCGGCATCGATCGAATCGAGGCTCGATCGCACTTCCTTCTCGACGCCGTCGTGCAAAGCGTTCGACGCCTGGTTCACGACCAGCCAACCCGCCGCGGCAAACACCGTCGGCCCGGCATCGTGCGGCTGTTTTGCAACATCCATCCGACGATGAGCGCCGTCATTGTGGTGGTGGATACGCCGTGGTTCGCGGTTAGCGACCGGCAGGGAGCGATCCGCATCGAAGGCGTTCCGCCAGGAGAGTACAGGCTGCATGTCTTCTATGAACGGGCGCTTGCGAATGTGCTGGACGCGATTGGTCGAGCGGTGACGGTCGGATCGGAGGATCTCGCGCTGCCGCCGATTGCAATTTCAGAAGCCGGGTATCTCGCGCCGCCGCACAAGAACAAATACGGCAAGAATTATCCGCCGGTGATCGTCGATCAGTATCCGGGCCGCAAACCATGACGCCGCGTTTCTCCCTGCTGGCTAAGATCTATCTCTCGACGGCGGTTGCCGTTACGACCGTGTTTGCCGCGGCGGGGTGGCTGGTCGTGAACCAGGCGTCGAACGCTTTTGCAC
>JBDTTK010000381.1:0-4949 GCA_039930685.1 Bryobacteraceae bacterium
AATGGGCTAAGATCGTTCGAGTGCTGGTCCGAGCGGCGTTTTTATTGATCATCGTCGTGGCGCTGACGGCGCACCTCGCGCATTCCGGAGTGCTTTGGGCGGACGACACGCTGCCCCTCGCGTCGGCGATTGAGGTTTGGCACGGACACACGCTGTATCGCGATGTGTGGTTCGACAAGCCGCCGCTGGTCTCCTGGATTTATCTGCTGTGGGGCGCGCGCGAGGGGGTTCCGTTGCGAGTGGCGGGCGCCGCGTACACGGTGCTGTGCGCGCTGTTCGCGTACTTCGCCGCGAAGGCCAAGTGGTTTCGCGAGGAAGGCATCGCGGCGGCACTGCTGACCACTTTCTTCCTGACGTTCGGATTGCCTTCGGCGGTGCTGCCGCTCGCTTCCGACATGCTGCTGATCGCGCCGCACCTGGCGGCCATCTGGTGCGTGTGGGCGGAGCGGCCCTATTGGGCAGGCGTCGCGGTGGGTGTGGGATTTCTGGCGAGTTCGAAGGCCGCGGTGGTGGGCGCGGTGTGCCTGCTGTTCGCATGGCAGAGCGGGTTATGGATCGTAGCGGGGGCATTAGGTCCGGTCGCGCTGGCCGCGCTATGGATGGCTTCGATGGGCTCGCTCGGCGAGGGCTGGAGGCAAGCGTGGCAGTGGGGCGGAATTTACGCTGCCAACACGTTTGTGGCGTCGCCCGTCCGCGAAGGCCTGCTCCGAACGGTGAACTTCCTTGGGTTTCAGAGCGCGGCGGTGGCCGGTACGGCAGCGTTTCTCTGGCAGGAATGGCGGGAGCGGGTGCGGTGGGGGTCGTGGCTGATGTTGGCGCTGGGCGGCGTTTCGCTGGGACTTCGCTTTTTTCCGCGGTATTACTTCCTGCTATTGCCGGCACTCGTGCTGGGCGGGGCGCGCGGGTGGATGACCGGCGGACGGTGGGTGAGGGTGGCGATGGCGGTGCTGCTGGTGATTCCGGCGGCGCGGTTCGGTCCGCGGTATGTGGAGATGTACAAGGACGGGGGCGAGTCGTGGTCCGATCTGGCGCTCGACCAGGACAGCAAGGAATGCGGCCGGCTGCTGCGGGCGCTCGGGCTCGAGGAATCGAGGCTTTTCGTGTGGGGCTTCCGGCCGGAGATCTTTGTGTACTCAGGCATTCCGGCGGGGACCCGATTCCTCGAGAGCCAGGCGATTAGCGGGGTACTGGCGGACCGGCACCTGTCGCAAAGCGGCGCGGTGGCGGAGGCGTTTACGCGTCCGAATGTGGCGGAGTTGCGAAGGCGGCATCCGCTGCTGGTGGTGGATGGAATCGGTCTGCTGAATCCGGAGCTGGCGCTGGCGAAGGATGTCCGCCTGGCGAGGTGGTTCGCGGACTATAAGGAAGTCATTCGGACGAAGTACACCATTATTTATGCGTTGCGGCAGAGGAATTCAGCGGATGGGAGTGGATCGCGTTACAGGTAGGTTACACTCGAAGATCGTGCGAACCCTGTTTGTCGCTTTCATCCTAATCGCGTCGGCCTGCTCTCTCGTTTCGTGCGGGAAGTCCGGCAATTCTCTCGTGATCGCCGTCAATGCGGGCGTTGAGGGCAGCGCTCTCAAGGCCGCGGCCCAGCAATGGGCCGAGCAAAAAGGCATCCGCGCGGAGGTGGTCGAGCTTCCGTACGCGAACCTGTTCGAGAAAGAGCTGCTCGACCTGACGAGCCACACGGGCGCCTACGACGTCGTGATGCTCGACGATCCGTGGTTTCCACGCCTGGCGGAGCATCTCGAAGTATTGCCCAAAGAGCCGGACGGCGATTTCGTAAAGCCGGCGCTCGATGTATGCAGGCTGCCGTACAAGACCGGGGCATACCGGGCGCTGCCGTACGTCGGCAATTCGCAGGTGTTCTTCTACCGCGGCGATCTCTTCGAGAAGTACAAGATGGGAAAGCCGGATACATGGCAGCACGTGCTCGAAGCAGCCAAGAAGATCGGCGCCGGCGAAAAGATGTACGGCTACGTAATGCGGGCGGCACCGGGGAATGCGGTGGTGGCCGATTTCATGCCGCTGCTGTGGGCGTTCGGCGGCGAGATGTTCGACGCGGCGGAGATGCCGGCGTTGACCAAGCCGGAGGCGATCGAGGCGTTGAAGTTCATGATCGAGCTGGGCAAGTACGCGCCGCCCGGCTACACCGGTTTCAATGCGGACGAAGTAGCCGCGCACCTGCTGCAATCGACCGCCGTGATGAGCATCAACTGGCCGGCGTGGATCGCGGCGATGGACAATCCGGCGAAGTCGAACGTGGTGGGCAAAGTAGAGTTCGCGGTGATGCCGTCGGCGAAGGCTCCCGGAGTGGGCGAGTTGGGAAGCTGGCTGGTGGCGGTTCCGGCGGGCGGAAAGAACAAGGCGGCGGCGTTCGAGTTCATCCACTGGGCGACGGATCCGGAGCGGCAGAAGGAAGCCGCGATGCGGGGCAATCCGCCGACGCGCAAGAGTGTGTTCGAGCGACAGGACCTACGCGAGAAGTACCGGTCGTATCCAGTGCAGTTGAAGTCGCTCGAAGGGTCGCGTCCGCGTCCGCGCACGGCGCAGTGGAACGAGATTGAGAATGCGTTCGGCATTTATCTTTCACAGGCCAATTCCGGATCGTTGACGCCGGAAGAGGCGATGCAGAAGGCCGAGGCGGAGATCCGGCAGATTCTCGCGCGGGGCAGATGACGGGGCGCATCGCGGCGTTCCGCGCGGACCTTGCGTCCGCCCGAGGTATTCCTTGGGTAGCGCCCGCAATCGGATTGCTGGCGGCTCTTTCCATTTACCCACTGGTTTTTTCGGTCAAAGTTTCACTCACTGCGCAAGCGGGCGGATTCTCCTTTGAGCACTACATCCGGCTGCTCACCGACAAATTCTTTCTGATTTCGGTTTGGCAGACCGCGCTGTACTCCTTCTTTGCGCTAAGCATCGAGTTCCTGCTTGGGCTTTCGCTGGCGCTGCTCGTGGATTCGCTGGCACGGGGTCGGGCAATTTTTCGCGCGGGGCTTCTCGTTCCGATGCTGCTTCCGCCGGTGGTGGCGGCGGTTGCCTGGAGGCTGATCTACAATCCGCAATTCGGCGTCCTCAATGGCATGTTGCGCATGGCGGGGTTCGATACGTCGCACCTCACATGGACCAGCGGCGAGGGCGCGGCGATGTTCAGCGTGATCCTCGTCGATATCTGGGAATGGACGCCGTTTTTGTTCCTGCTGTTGAGCGCCGGGCTGCAAGCGATTCCGCAGGAGCCGATCGAAGCCGCGCGAATTGACGGCGCGTCGCGCTGGCAGATCCTGTGGGACGTCATTCTGCCGCTGCTGAAACCGACGATCGCGTTGGCGTTGCTGCTGCGGGCGATGGATCTGATGCGGATCTTCGACCAGATTTTCATCCTGACGCAAGGCGGTCCGGGGTTCGCGACGGAGACAGTGAGCCTTTACATTTACCGGACGGCATTCCGCTTCTACAATTTCGGCTACGCGGCCGCGATGTCGTTCGTGGGGCTGGCGTTGACAACGGTGTTCGCACGCGGACTCTTGCGTTTCATGAGGGTGCAATGAGACGGGCGTTCGCGTATCTGGGTGCTTCGCTGGCATTTGTGTACGCCGTTGCGCCTGTCTATTGGCTGCTGACGATTTCGTTGAAGCGGGAAGTCGATCAATTTGCATGGCCGCCAAAGTGGTTCGTATTCGCGCCGACGTTTCAGCATTACCTGGACGCGTTTGCTTCCGGGAGTTTCAGCCGGTTCTTCGCGAACTCCGTGGTGGTTGCGACGGTATCGACGCTGACGGCGCTCGCGCTTGGCGTTCCGGCGGCGTATGGGCTCGCGCGATTCGTATGGCCGAAGGAATGGGCGCAAGGCCTGAGTTTCTGGGTGCTGTCGACGAGGATGCTGCCACCGATTGTGACGATCGTGCCCCTATTCCTGATGTTGCGCGAGTTGCGGCTGTTGAATTCGCTGGCCGCGCTGGTGGTCGTCTACACGGCGTTCAACTTGCCGTTCGTGATCTGGATGATGCGCGGATTTTTCGCAGAGGTGCCGAAAGAGTTGGAAGAAGCCGCGATGCTCGACGGCGAATCGCGGATGGGCGCATTGTGGCGCATCGTGCTGCCGATTGTGCGTCCGGGGCTAGCGGCGACCGCGGTCTTTTGCCTGATCGTCGGCTGGAACGAATTCCTGTTCGCGCTGATCCTGTCGCAGACGGAATCGGCGATGACGCTGCCGGTGGGCATTGCGTCGCGGGTGACGCAGTACGAAATCAAGTGGGGCGCGATGAGCGCCGCGGGCGTCGTGGCGATGCTGCCGGTGCTGGTGTTCGCGTCCGCAGTCCAGAAGCACCTGGTGCGGGGATTGTCGTTGGGAGCTGTCAAGGGATGAAGCTAGTTGTCGACAAGTTGTCGAAGCTATTCGGATCGCGCTACGCGGTACGGGACGTCTCGTTCACCGCGGAAGAAGGCGAGTTCGTGGTGCTGCTGGGGCCGTCGGGCTGCGGGAAATCGACGCTGCTGCGAATGATCGCGGGCCTCGAAACGCCGGACGAGGGCGCGGTGCGGTTGGGCGATCGCGAAATCACGAAACTCGAGCCGCGCGATCGCGATATCGCGATGGTATTCCAGAGCTACGCGCTGTATCCGCACATGACGATCGAGTCGAACATCGGCTATCCGCTGCGGGTGCGGAAGGTAGCGCCGGGTCAGATTGCGTCCGAGGTCAAGGACGTGGCGCGGCGGTTGGGACTCGAACACCTGTTGGGAAGTTTTCCGAAGCAGCTTTCCGGCGGAGAACGGCAGCGTGTGGCGCTGGCACGGGCAATCGTGCGCAAGCCGAAGGCGTTCCTGATGGACGAACCGCTGTCGAACCTGGATGCCCGCTTGCGGGTAGACATGCGCGCCGAGTTGAAGCATCTGCAGCACACGCTGCGGACCGTGACGCTCTACGTGACGCACGATCAGGC
>JBDTTK010000382.1:0-4938 GCA_039930685.1 Bryobacteraceae bacterium
CAAATCTCCGGTCTTCGGATCGATGCACGCGAGGATGTTCTCATCAAGGCCGTAAATGAATCCGTCGTGCAGAACGGCGGTCGAAAACTTGCTCTTCATCTTGGTGTTCGCCCAAACCGTCTTCGCCTCGAATCCCTCGCCCGCGGGAGTCAGTTCGAAAACCGCCGCGCCGTGTCCATAACCCGCTGAGATGAAAATCCGGCTCGGCCCAACGACGATGGGCTGCGAGATGTTGATGTCATTCGTCGTTTGCCACGGGTACTCCCAGAGCAGCGCGCCTGTTTCCGGTACGAGTCCGACGACGCGATGGCCGGTAACGACCAGGATCTGCCGCTTGCCGGCTACCGTTGCGAGCATGGGTGTAACGTAGGCGGTCTTGTCGTCGAGCGAACTCCACGCGGGAGCGCCCGTCACCTTGTTGTACGCAACCACGCTCTTGCCCGCCGGGCCGCCCGGAAGCACCACGACCGTGTCGCCGACGATCAGCGGCGCGCCCGATGCGCCCCATTGAAGGTTGGACGCGCCGTTCTCGGTCAGGATATTACGGCTCCATATTTTCTTACCCGTCGCCGCGTCGAGGACATGCAGGTCGCCTTGCGCGCCGAGCGCGTAGACGCGTCCGGCGTCCCAGATGGGCGTAGCGCGTGGACCGTCGCCGCCCAGGAATTCCTTGAACTCCGCATCCCAGCGGTGGGTCCACAACTCCCGTCCGGTCAGCAGGTCGTATGCGGCGACCACTTCCTGTTTGCGCCGCTGCTCGATGGTGAAGGCGCGTCCTTGCGCGATAGTGAAGGACGCATAGCCGAGGCCGACCGGTTCTTTCCACACCGGAGTCAGCCCGGCGTCCGGCCATTTCGTGAGCACCGGAAGCTGATCGTAGACGCCGTCGCGATTGGGTCCGCGGAAGCTGGTCCAGTACGTAGAGAGAACCGCATTCGGGGCAACGGCTGGTTTCGGCGTTTCCGCCTTCGCGGACTCGCCCGGTTTCGCGGCTGGCGCAGTCTCGGCCGGGGCCGCGGCCGCCGGACTCGGGGCCGGAACCGCAGCCTGCTGCGCCCTGCTCTTTTCGATCTCGTCGTAATGCGAATCGACTTTACCAAACGTAATGATGGGCCGCGACGAACTGCCGTCCACGGCGATGTGCATGTTGAAGAGGTAGATGGGCGCCGCGATCGTCCAGACGATTAAGGCCAGTGTCGCGAGAAGTTTTCGCGGAACGCGCCAGCCCGAGCCAAACCAGACCAGCACCAGCCCCACGGGCGGCAGCAGAAGGCCCGCGATCCATTTCGCCAGCAGAGTTTTGTTCATGCGTTCTGACCTATCTTACGGCGGGATTCCGCCGGGCGGGGACGGTCAGTCTCTGCGGAGAATGAAATCCACGGCCATTTGCGCGTGCAGCGTGGTCGTGTCGAACGCCGGAATCGTGACGTCCGATTGCTTGATGATCAGCGGAAACTCCGTGCATCCGAGGATGATCCCCTTGGCGCCTTGCTCTTGGAGTCGAGCGATCTCGCCCAGGATGTACTTTTTCGTTTCCGGCTTGAAGACGCCCATGTCGAGTTCTTCCTGCACGATGCGGTGCAGCTCGACGCGCGCCTCGCGCGATGCCGGCGCGATGGCCTCCACTCCGAATCGCTCTTTGAGGCGCGCCGGAATGAAGCCGTCTTCCATCGTGAAGATGGTCCCGATCAGGCCCGCCTTTTTGACGCCTTCTTTGCGCATGGCTGCGCCGGTCGCGTCGGCAATATGGAGGATCCGCATGCCGGTCTTCTTTACAACGCGATCGTAAACTTTGTGTGGCGTGTTGGCGCAGAAGAGCACCGCTTCGGCGCCGGCGGCTTTTAGTTTCAATACAGCCTCGGATAGCATCGCTGCAATGTCATCCCAGCGGTCTTCCCGCTGGAGCGCAAAGACGCGCTGCTGATTCTGGTTGAACAGCACCAGCGGCGGATTGGTGTTATCGCCGTAATAGTCGTTCACCGCCTTATTGATGTAGCGGTAATACTCGACGGTCGAATACCAGGACGTTCCGCCGATCAGTCCGAGCGACCGCATCTCGGAGGCAGGAATCCGTTTGGCGGCGGATTGGCCGAAGAGAGCACCGCATCCAGCTGACCCGGCAATCAAGGGCGGCGCGAGCAGCGTCATCCAACTCCGGCGGGTCATTTCGACAGCCATTTTCACGCTATCAATCTAGCAGACGCTGTGTTCGTGGAATTGCGGCTAAGGCGTCAATCTGCAATTGACCCCCTCACGAATTTTGAGTATTTTGTTGTCGTGCGTTGGTTTTTGCTATCTGCGGGCCTGCTCGGCGCGTTGGCGCAGCCGGGCCTCGCGCAGGACACCGGCTGCAAAACTTCACTGGGCATACCTTGCCATACGATTCGCGGTACGGGCACGCAGTGGCAGGCGAACTCGTGGACGCTTTCCCAAATCCGCCGGGTCCTATCCACTGACTTGCACGCGGTGCGCCGCGATGGCTCCAGCGTCAATCAAGGAGAGGTCCGATTCCAGGACATTTACGGTCGCGGCAAAGGGGAACAAGAGGGGTCTGGGCTATACCTCGCGCCTGAAAACGCCATTGTTACCGTGAATTCAATCGCGCACACGATCGCGCGCCGCGAGCCTCTGATCTGGCACGACCTGCCGTACCGGCGCTCGAGATCGGGCGATACTGCGTGTGCATCTGGAATCTTGCATTCCGGAACGGACTTCGTCCAGAATGGCACGGCGATAGTCGCCGGGGTCCCGGTCGTGAAGTGGTACCGAACACTTGGGAACGGCGGATTTGAAGAGCAAGCCCTTGCGCCATCGCTCGATTGCATGGCGTTGAGCAAGTATCAGGTGCGGCGGAACGCATTTTGGCTGCCCGAATTCATCAACTCCTGGGAGGCGACCTCCGTGGAATTCGGCGAACCGGCGTCCGGCCTCTTCCGCCTGCCGGACGGCTACCGCGAGATCGAAGACCCCCGTCGCGCCCAGATGATCCGATATATAGACCAGCATGGCGGGCGCATCGCAAGCCCGCCTCGCAAGTAAGCGATTCCGTTCGCGGAATTACACAAAGCACCTCCCAAACCGGTTCGCGCCGCCGGGCAGGTTGAAAATGTTCAAGACGAAGCTCAGGCAACATGGGTCTAATCGAAGTAGACATGCGCATCTCCTTCGTTCTCACATGCGCCGCACTTTTGTGTGCTCTTGACGTGGGCGCTTCCGACTGGAATCAGTGGGGCGGTCCGCATCGCGATTTCAAGTCCGATACTACGGGCTTGGCTTCCAAGTGGCCCGCCGAAGGTCCGAAGCGGCTCTGGCAGCGTCCTCTCGGCGAAGGCTACTCCGCGATCTCGGTCGACGACGGCCGGCTCTTTACGATGTATCGCAAGGGCGAGCAGGAAGTCGCCATTGCGCTGGACGCCAAGACAGGCGCGACCATCTGGGAAACCGCATGGGATGCCCCTTTCCTCAAAGGCCAGGACTTCACCAACGGACCCGGACCGCACTCCGCGCCACTCGTTTCGAATGGCCGCGTCTTCGTCACCGGCGTCACCGCGAAGTTCCACGCGTTGGATGAAAAGACCGGCAAGATCCTCTGGTCGCACGACCTGATGACGGAATATCAGGCGACTTTGCGCGTCAACGGGTACGCCTGCAGCCCGATCGCGTATGGCGGCAACATTCTGGTCACGGCTGGCGGACCGGGTCATGCTCTCATGGCATTCCACGAAACGGACGGCAAGGTCGCGTGGGCCTCGGGCGATTTCAAGAACTCGCCGTCGTCCCCCGCGCTCATCCAACTGAACGGCGAGGACCAGATCGTCGCAGCCTTCTGGGACGACATCGCGGGCTTCGACGCCAAGACGGGCGCATTGCGTTGGAGCATCCCCAACCGCGTCGAATTTGGCCTCAACGTCTCCACGCCGGTGTTCGGACCCGACAACATCCTGTTCTTCTCGGCTGCCTATAACGGCTCAGGCCGCGGCGTGCAGCTGACAAAAGCGGGCGATTCCTACACCGCCGAAGACCTCTTCCGGACGAGCAAACTGCGTATCCACTTTACGAACGCGGTCCGCGTGGGGGACATCGTCTACGGTTCGAATGGCGATAGCGGCGGGGGAGTTCTGACGGCGTTCAATGTGAAGACCGGAAAGCTGGCCTTTCAGGACCGCAACATCGCGCGGTCCGGGATTCTCTATGCCGACGGTAAATTCATTCTGCTCGATGAGGACGGCAACCTGATGCTCGCAACCGGGTCGGAGACAGGCATGAACGTGATCTCTAAGGCGCAAGTCGCGGTGTCGCTCGCGAGAACACCCCCGACGCTCTCCGGTACAACGCTGTTTGTCCGCGATCGCAAGACGATCCAGGCGCTCGATCTCCGATGATTCTGCCCTTCGCACTTCTCTTGGCGTCCGGATGCGCCCAGTCCGACCCCTGCCGGACCGTAGAGACGTATCTGCGTGCCCTGAAGGCGCTCGATGCGGACCGGATCGAGGCGCTCATCGATCCGTCGTTTCGCTCTAAGCGCGACGACGGCAGCGACGCGCCATTCAACTACGCGGGCAGCCGCGCCAACCGGGAGTTCGAGCGCGGGACGCGCACGAAGTGGACCTACAAGATCGTCGGCGTCGATGGCGAACGCATTATGGTGCTCCTCACGGAGGACAACGAATACTATCGCCTGCTTGGCGTCGGCGTCCGGACACAGATCACGGCTTATGCGGCACGCAACGGTAAAGTCTATTTCGCCGAGGGCAAGGTGATGGTCGACGAGCAGGGCTCGTATTCGCTGGCAAAACGTGCTTTCCTGGATTGGCTGAAAGGCCAGCCGGGAGCCGCCGCGGATGCCGGCGTCAATTTGTCCGGCGACCTTGTCTTCAACGCGGCCAGCGCGCCCAAACTGCTGCGCTGGCTCCGGAAATACAATTCGATTCGAAAGGA
>JBDTTK010000383.1:0-4923 GCA_039930685.1 Bryobacteraceae bacterium
ACGATGACGCGCTCCGTGCCGTTGATGATGAACGTGCCGTTCTCGGTCATCAGCGGAATTTCGCCGAAGAAGACTTCCTCTTCCTTGATATCGCGGACCGTCTTATTGCCGGTTTCGGGGTCCTTGTCGTAGACCGTCAGGCGGATGGTCACTTTGAGCGGGGCGGCATAGGTCATTCCGCGCTCTTCGCACTCAGGGACGTCGTACTTCAACTGGAGCTGGACAGGGTCGCCGCAGCGGTTGCAGAAGGTGACGATGTTCTTATTGAACGTGCCGCAGCGATGGCAAAGCACGTCGCCCAAATGATAGGGGTCGGTCTTAATGGTGGCGCCGCAGGACGGATTCCGGCAGGTGGAGCGAAGGTGATGCAAACCCTTGAGGTTGCCGCACTTGCACTCCCAGTTGCCGATCGAGTAGTCGACAAACTCAAGCTGGCTCAATCCCCGGAAATCGGAGATCGGGAAAACCGAGTTGAAGACGCTCTGAAGGCCGGAGTCGTCGCGCTCGCTTGGCAGCATATCCATCTGCAGGAAGCGCTCATAGGATTTCTTTTGAACCTCGATCAGGTTCGGAATCGGAATCGTCGTTTTGATTTTTGAAAAATCTGTACGTTCGCGGGTGGCGCCTTTGGCCAGTGTCTGCATTATCCACTCCTAACGAGTCGAACGGCAAAAACAAGAACAGGACCCAAATTCGCGCGCTATGCCGTCAAGCAGCGTCTACGAAGGGTCGATAGAGAACTAGAGAGGTGTCGCCCCGAAGCGGCTGAGGAAGCGTGTGGGTACACTTCGGGCGTTTGAAAATCGCGCAAGACAAATCGAAGCGTTCTTCCGAAGGGAAGACACTTTGCATCGCGGGAGAAATGAATCACGAGAGCAAGATCCGGGCTTTTTAACTATATCAATCAGAAGACAGTCTGTCAACCGGTTTGGCAATTGCCGTGCTGAGGAGTTCTCCGCCCGACACGCCTACCTCCATCGTATCATCTATGCCACATAGGCGGGAGCACCCGGTCCGCCGCTAACTTCGGGGAGAAAAGGAACGAGGGCGGCAGGCAGCCCGAAGGCCACCGCCGCCCTTTTCCCGATTCCAATGCGCGCTCCGAAACAACGAGCGCGACGGCCAGGAACTCCCTGCCGGATGCTTACTTTACTTCGACAGTTGCGCCGGCGTCGACGAACTTCTTCTGGATGGCCGCTGCCTCGTCCTTCGTTACGCCTTCCTTCACAGGCTTGGGCGCACCGTCGACCAGATCCTTGGCTTCCTTGAGGCCCAGGCTGGTGACTTCGCGAACGACCTTGATGACATTGATCTTGTTCGCGCCCGCGGCGGTGAGCACGACGGTAAATTCCGTCTTCTCTTCCGCCGCCGGAGCCGCCGCGCCCGCCGCAGCCGGTGCCGCAGCGACAGCAGCCGCCGCCGAAACGCCCAGCTTCTCTTCGAGCATCTTTACGAGCTGCGACGCCTCAAGCAGCGTCAAGCCTTGAATCTGTTCCGCAATCGCGTTGATATCCGCCATTTGATTAACTCCCTATTCCTAAAAACGTATTCGGCCTAAGCCTGTCTGCAGGTCCGGCTTACGCCGAGAACTTGTTTTCCTTGACGCCTTGGTCAACAACCACGGCAAGATTGCGCCCCACGCCATTCATCGCCACCAGCAGGCGCTGCGCCGGCGCATTGATCACGTACAGCAACTTCGCGAAAACTTCTTCCTTCGAGGGAAGGCTGGACAGCTCATTGATGCCGCTGACATCAATGACGCGGCCCTCGACCATACCCGCGCGGAAGGTGAACGACGGGTTTGCTTTCGCATACACCGTAAGCGCCTTGGCCAACGCCACCGGATCGCCGGAGGTGTAAGCAAGCGACATCATGCCCTTCAGGTCCTTGAGGAGCGCTTCGGTCGGGCCGCCTTCGGCAGCCTTTTCCGCGATGTTGTTCTTGACGACCTTGTAGCTGCCGCCCGCGCCGCGAACGGTCTTACGCAGCTCGAAATCCTGCTGCACGGTCAGCTTTTCGTAGCCGGTGAGGAAGAAACTCTTGGACTTCTCGAGCTCGGCCTTAAGCGCCGCGAGATCTTTTTCTTTGTCAGATTTCTTTTTCATGGTTAGCCTCGCGCCGCGTTACGCGACTGCCTTTCCGTTATAGGGGGCGACGTCGAGGCCGACGCCCGGACCCATGGTCGAGCAAACCGTGACGGTCTTGACGTACTTGCCTTTCGCAGCCGACGGCTTTGCTTTCAAAACAGCCTGGATCAGCGAATTGCAGTTGTCGAGCAGCTTGTCGGTACCGAAGCTGACCTTGCCGACCGGGACGTGGATGACGCCGGTTTTGTCGACGCGGAATTCCACTTTACCGGCCTTGACCTCGCGAACGGCGTTGGCGACGTCGGTGGTCACGGTTCCGGTCTTCGGGTTCGGCATGAGGCCGCGGGGTCCGAGAACCTTGCCGAGCTTACCGACCGAGCGCATCATATCCGGAGTCGCGACCACGGCATCGAATGCCGTCCAGTTTTCGGTCTGGATCTTGGTCACCATCTCTTCGCCGCCGACAAAATCGGCGCCGGCTTCGGTCGCCTCGCGGAGCTTATCTCCGGAAGCGATGACCAGCACAGTCTTCGATTTGCCGAGGCCGTGGGGCAGCACGAGGGTGCCACGGACCATTTGGTCGGCGTGCTTCGGATCCACGCCGAGGCGGAGATGCAGTTCGACAGTCTCGTCGAACTTCGCGAACTTGATCTTTTGAACGAGCGGAATCGCTTCGTCGAGTGTGTAGGGCCGCGCCTCAACTTGCTTCGAGGCTGCGGCGAACTTTTTTGTGAGTTTCGCCATTTTCCCTCATTGGTGCAGACGGTTTCGAAGCTCCTGTTGGCTCGAACCTCCCACTGAGTGGCCGCTCTTTAGAGCAGCGTCTCTAACATTAGCAGACAGGCCGGAGGTTTGTCCACTGCCAAGGGGAGCTGGGAATTCGGAGGAAACGGAGGGGCCGAGCAATGCGACATACTGGGCGGGGCCTGCTCCGTCTTTCCGTGGTTCTGCGCGTAGGTTGATATGGGTATGGCGCGTGGCCGATCGGATCGTGGAGACGGCCGATTTTTCCCGGGCGTCCGCCGCAAGAAAGGAACTGATGTCCCTTACATCTCCCAGATTCACCTCCAGCGACACGCTAAAAAGCGTCGAGTTAGGCCAGACCGTTCTACAGATGGGCTCAACCGGCCGGGCGGTTCACCTCGTCCAGATGGCGCTTCTAGACCTTGGATTCGCCATGCCCCGGTCGACGTCGCACGCCAACAACAGCCCTGATGGGGATTTCGGGCAGGAGACAAAGTCGATCGTCCAGACGTTCCAGCGGACCGCGTCCATTGCGGCCGGAGGAACAACGCTCAAAGATGACGGAATTATCGGCCAAAAGACCATGCGCGAGTTGGACCGCCAGTCCGGAGGCTTCAAGCACCGGGTGAAGCTGCATTTCCGTTCGATTGCGCTCACCAGCGTACCTTTCGAGCGGAGCCTGCGCAACGCGGAAATCGTGTACGGCCAGTATGCGATCAAGGCGGAATTCGCGTCCGGCGAATCGGTCGGGTTGAGCGAGGCGGACCGCCAGAAGTTCAATCAGATCGACCAGGAATGCAATTGGGATCTTACCTCCGGTGAGTTCGTGGAGTTGCAAAGGATTGGGTCGCCGTCGCCCGATACCGACGTTCGGGTGTTTCACGTCAATTCGTTCGCCGACAAGAATGTGCTGGGTTGCGGCGGACACGACAAGGTTCGCCCCACGTGCACGGTGACCGCGAACGCGCTCGCCTGGGACACCGCCCACGAAATCGGGCACGTGCTGCTGGGATCGAAATTCAGCCCGGTACATATTGAAGACCGGCGGAATCTCATGCACCCGATCTCGCGATCGCTCGCAAGCGTTCCGATCTTGACCGTGGCGCAGGTGATCCAGATGCGCAAAAACAAATGCTGCCGGGCGATCTGATTTGAGCGGGCCCGTTCGCATGACGAAGTCCGTTTGTCAACGAAACCAATCGAAAGGAAACCGCAATGCTTGAACAAAAACCGTTGCAGCTGGTAACGTTTCCGCCAGAGGGTGGCGACCGGTACAAGGTCAGGACGGGCGACAGTTGGGATTCCGTGGCGCATGCAAACGATCTCGACACCTGGGCGCTGATCGAGTTCAATTTCCCGGTCGTCAAGAACGAAGCGGATTTTCAGACGAAATGCCGCATGGTGAACTGGCTGTTGCATCACCAAGTCGGATGCACCAAGAGCGCCGACGGCAAGAACTATCGCTTTGACTCAGGCGACTCGCCTGGGTACATCTATATCCCCCTGGCCAACGTCGCGCCCGTATTTACCCATCGGGTGAAGCTTCACTTCCGGAGCCTGAGCCTCACGGACGTTCCGTTCGACAACGCGTTCCGCAGCGCGCAGAGGGTCTACGCGCAATACGGCATCCGGATCGACTTCGCCTCCGGGCTGTCTTTCGGGCTGCCCGACGATCAAGCGCAGCGGCTTGCCAACGTGAGCGGAAGCTGCGAATGGGAGATCACATCCGGGGACTATCACGAGGTGCAGGGCCTGGCGGGGAACCTGCCTCGGACCGAGATCCTGGTTTGCTACGTCAACCGGTTCGCCAGTGGAAAGCTTGGCTGCGGGGGCCATGCTCCGGACAAGCCAGCCTGCATTGTCGCCTCGCAGGGCAGCAGGTGGACAACCGGGCACGAGGTGGGTCACGTGCTACTCGGTTCCGCCTTCCGTCCGGTCCACACGGGCAGCACATCGAATCTGATGTACTCGGCGACCCCCGGAATCATTGCGAATCCGCCGTCGCTGACGCCGGAGCAAGTTACCCAAATGAAGCGTTCGGTCTGCTGCGTGAGTCTCTAGCGCCGCCGTCTGGTCAACGGATCTACCGGAC
>JBDTTK010000384.1:0-4889 GCA_039930685.1 Bryobacteraceae bacterium
CGTCGACTGGCTCCAGCACTGGTACAAGACCCACTGCGACGGCGAATGGGAGCATGACTACGGCATCCATATCGAGACCCTCGACAATCCAGGCTGGATGGTCCGCATCGATCTGGCCGGCACAGCCTTGCAGGACCAGCACATGGACAACGTCATCAAGGGCGAAGTGAACCATAGCGGCCTCGACGGCGATTCCGATTGGATCGACTGCCGTGTCGATGAAAATCGCTTCGTCGGAGCCGGCGGGCCGAATTCCCTGCCGGCGATCTGCGACGTGTTTCGCTCCTGGTCGGAGCGGTTGGAGTCTTCGGCCTAAACCGTGATCCCGAGCCGCTTCGCCCACGGCGTCGCCGGCTTGATTGCTTCGTTGACGCGGTTGATGTTGTCGGCGCCGTCCTTGGCGAGCCAGTCCTCAAGCGCCTTTACGCCGTGCTTCGCGTAGACCGCGACGCCGTCCATCCAGGTTGCGCGCCCGCAGAGCACGCCGGAGTACTCCGTGCCCGCTTCCGCCGCCATCGCCAGATTCTCAATGAATTCCGGATTGGTCACGCCGGCCGACAAATAAATGAACGGCTTGGTCACGACGTCAGCCGCCTTGCGGAACAGCGCCAGCGCCTCAGCGCGCGTGTAGGCCTTCTCGCCTTTGTACACGCTCGAACCTTCGACGTACACGGCGTTGATCGGAACTTCGACCTTCAGCATGTCGACGAAATATTGATCCTTCGAGAATTCCTTCATCGCGCCGATGACGACATCCGGCTTGATCTTGGCGTACTCGACACCCTTCTCGTTGCCGCCCTTGGGATCGTAGCCGACGAATTCGAGAAAGAACGGAATCTCGTACGTTACGCACTCCGCGCCGATCCGCTCGATGAACGCGTGCTTGATGTCGTTCACTTCTTTTTCGTCGAAGGGCGAATAGTACAGCAGGATTTTGACCGCGTCCGCGCCCCAGTCGACGATGCGTTTCACCGAAACATGCGGCAGCAGATCCGGCAGACGGCCTGGCTGCGTGTTGTCGTAGCCGGACTCTTCATAGGCCATCAACAGGCCGGCATTCTTTGCGCGCACTTTTGCGGCGTCCATGCCGTACTCCGGATCGAGCAGCACCGCGCTCGCAAATGGTGTCAGCACTCTGACGACCGTGGACTTGAATTCGCTCATCATGTCCCACGTGACGGCGCTCTGTTCGACGCCTTTCGCGCTGGCGATGGACTTTCGCAGACTGCCACGCTGATCGATTGCCGCCGCCGCGATGACGCCCGCGGAATTTGAAAGTGCTTTGAGGTGTTTGATCTTGCCGTCTGAGAGTTTCACGTATAGATTCTATCGCGGCGCGCGGAACTCTGCGTGGCTTATTCCCAGCGCAGCGCCCGGATCGGATCGATCCGCACTGCCCGCCGCGCCGGCAGATAGGCCGAAGCCAACGCGACCAACGCAATTCCCAAGGTGGACAGCACGATCGTCATCGGGTCGTTCGGCGTCACGCCATACAGCTGCGACTTCACGTACCCCGTCATCACCCAGGCCAAGCCGAGGCCTGTGACCACGCCCAGCCCTACCAGCAGCAGCGACTCCTTGATCACCATCCAGAACACGTTGCCGGACATCGCGCCGAGCGCCATCCGGATCCCGATCTCGCGCGTCCGCTGCGCCACCGAGTAGGCCATCACGCCATACAGTCCGATCGCCGCCAGCAGCGTCGCCAAAATGCCGAACGCAACCGACAAGCTGGCCACCAGCCGTTCCGTGAGCAGCGAGTTCTCGAGTTGGCTCTCCAATGTCTTCATATCGATGATCGGAAGATTGGAGTCCATGTCCGAGATCAGCAGCCGGATCGCCCCGAACATTGCCTGCGGATCGCGCGCCGTGCGGACATAAACAGACATCCCTAGCGAAAACGGAATCTGCCCGTATGGAATGATCAGTTCGATCGGCACCTCGTCCCGCATGCCTTCGTACTTCGAATCGCGAACCACGCCGACCACCGTGATGTCGATCTTCGTCCCCGGGTCGCCGCCCATGCCCAGCCGCTTGCCGATTGCATCCGTGCCTCCGAAATACTCCTTCGCGAACCGTTCGTTGATAATCGCTACCTTTGACGCGCCTTCCTCATCCGACGCGCGAAAGTCACGGCCCAGCAGCATGGGAACCTGTAGCGACTTGAAGTAATCCGGCGAGACGTAGTTCATGTGCGGATTGACATACTCGCCAGGCTTCGCTTTGTACGATTCCACCGTCACCGTGCTGTCCCATTCGTTGCCCTCAAGCACCGGTACAATCGCCAGGCTCGCGGAATCGACTCCGGGTAACGCTTCCAGCCCTTCCTTAAGCCTCCTGTAGAAGGCTTTGGTTTGCGCCGGCTTGTAGCCGCTCAGCGGAGGATCGACCCCAAACGTCAGAAGGTTCTTGGTCTGGAAGCCGGGATCGAGGTCACGCAGGTTCGACAGGCTGCGCAGAAACAAACCTGCGCCGATCAAGAGCAGTAGGGACAGCGTTACCTGCAAAACGACCAGCGCCTTCCGCAGGCGTCCCGATACGCCGCCCGAGATGGCGCCCGCCTGATCCTTCAACGTCGGCGCCACGTCCGGACGCGCGGCCTGCAGCGCCGGAATAAGCCCAAACAGCAGCCCTGTAACAACGGACACGGCGAAGGCGAACCCGAGGATCCGCCAATCGGGCGCGGTTGAAATATTCAAGGTCCCTGTGCCCGCCGGCATGAAACTGATCAACGCGCGATTCATCCAGATTGCGATCAGGATGCCCAGGGCGCCGCCCGCGATCGACAGCATCAGGCTCTCGACCAGCAGCTGCGACACAATCCGCCATCGCGACGCGCCCAGTGCGATTCGCACAGCAATCTCTTTTTGCCGCGCCGTCGCGCGCGCCAGCAGCAGGTTCGCCACATTCGCGCACGCGATCAGCAAGACCACTGCCACCACGCCCATCAGCACGAGCAGCGCGGTCGAGAACTGCTGCCGCAGTCCGCTCCGTCCTGTCGCCGCCGGCAACACGTCCATCCACATGCGGAGAAAAGCCTGCTTCGTCTCCGGAGCCGCCTTTGCGAACTCCTTCTCCGTCACTTCCATGTTGAGCATCTGATGAAAGAACGGCTGTAAGCTGGCTTTGGCCTGCGGCAGCGTCACGCCTGGCTTCAGCCGGCCAAACACATTCACCCAGCGTCCTCGCCGCCCTTCGAGCGTGTAGAAGCCCAGCGCATCCATCTGCGGCTTCATCATGAGCGGAATCCGGATCTGCTGTGACCGCGTCGGATCGAGTCCATCGAACCCCGCCTGACTCACTCCGATAATCGTTAGCGGAAAGCCGTTGACGATGATCTTTTTGCCGACCACTTTCCGGTCTCCGCCAAATCGCGTCAACCAATAGCGATAGCTCAGCACGACGTACGGATGTCCGCCGACCGTCTTGTCGTCCTCAGGCGTAAACACCCGGCCGAGCGCAGCGCCAACTCCCAGTACCGGGAAGTACGTTCCTGAAACCAGTTCGCCCGAGACACGTTCGCTCTTCCCGTCCGCGCTCAGGCTGAACTCCGTGTCCCAGCGGGCGAACATGCCGCTAAAGGCTTCGTTGTGGTCGCGGAAATCCGCGTACATCGGATACGAGAGTTTGTTCTGGCCGTTGTTGCTGCCATAGTGCTGCCCTCTGCCCCACAGCAGAACCAGCTGTTCCGGGCTTTTCACCGGAAGCAGCCGCAGCAGCACTTGGTCGATCAGCGAAAAGATCGCCGTATTGGCCCCGATCCCGAGCGCGAGCGAAACCACCGCAACCATCACAAACAATGGAGACTTCCGGAACGTTCTCAGAGCGAAGCGGATGTCCTGGGCGAGGGTGGCCATGCAAGGAATACTCGGCTGGGGTGAAATGGTTAACAAACCGGCCGGACTTTTTTCGCGGTTGCGCCGCCGGACGCCCCAGGGCTACCATCACGCTAATGTCACGGCCAATCGTCCGCCGCGGTTTTCTTCGCGCCACGCTCGGCGTCTGTTGGACTGGAGCGTCTTTGTTAGAGCAATCGGTCCTTCGCGCCGCCCAAGCCCGCGCGCAAGCCGCACCCGGACTCCCCAAGCTCTTCGACATCACCAGGCTCGCGGACGGCGTCTACTCAGCCATCGCCAAACCGCGCACGATTACAAACTGCAACGCGGTCATCTTCGAGCAATCGAACGGACTCCTGATTGTCGACACGCATTCGAAACCCTCGGCCGCCGTCTCGCTGGTTTCGCAGCTTCGCGCCGAGGTGACGCAAAAGCCAGTCCGCTACGTCGTCAATTCACATTTCCATTGGGACCATTCGCAAGGCGCCGGAGCCTATCGACGGATTGCGCCGCAAGCCGATCTCGTCTCGAGCGAACCCACCCGCCGCCTGCTGATCGATCTCGGCTCGAAGCGCCTCGAAGCCTCGGTCGACGAAGCGAAGAAGAATCTGGATGGCTACAAGAAAGCGCTTTCCGAGGCCAAAACCGCCGCCGACAAGAGCTATTACCAGAACGAAATCTCGCAAGCCAACGACTACATCCGCGAGATGGCGAACTACAAGCCGGAACTGCCCAACATCACCTTCGACGACGACCTGATCCTCCACGACAAGGCACAGGAACTCCACCTCAGCTTCCGCGGCCGCGGCCATACTGCCGGCGACGTCGTTGTCTACTCGCCCCGCACCAAAGTCGTCGCGACCGGCGATCTCCTGCATGGCTACCTGCCCTTCCTCACCGACAGCTACCCCAACGAATGGCCCCGAACTCTCCTGAAGCTCGCGGAACTGGACTTCGCGCAGGTGGCCGGTGGCCACGGAGCGGTCCAGCAAGGGAAACAGCGCCTGTATCAGATGGGCAAGGAGCAGGCGGGCGATGCCTACCCGGTGGCGG
>JBDTTK010000385.1:0-4888 GCA_039930685.1 Bryobacteraceae bacterium
TCTCGTCCCTGACGCTTCACGTGCGCACGACAGGCGATCCGGAGAAGTTCGCTGCGCTCCTTCGCGACCAGGTTCGCGCGCTCGATCCGCGGCTCCCGCTTTTCGACGTCAGGACGCTCGAAAGCCAGATCGACGAATCGCTGGTGCAGGAGCGCGTGATGGCCCTCCTCATATCCGCATTCGGCGGACTTGCCACCATCCTCGCCGCGCTCGGACTGTATGGCGTACTCGCGTTCAGCGTCACGCGACGCGCCCGCGAGATCGGAGTCCGCATGGCGCTCGGCGCGCAGGCCTCGCAGGTCGCTTTGCTGGTTCTCCGTCAGACCGGGATCCTCATCGGCGCCGGACTCGTACTCGGTATCGCGGGAAGCCTGGCCCTCTCCGGAGTCGCGCGTTCCATGCTCTACGACGTCACGCCGACCGATCCGCTGGCCCTGCTGTTGGCGGCCCTGACGCTCGGCGCGGCCTCCATGATCGCGGCGTATCTGCCCGCGCGCCGGGCCGCGCGTATTGATCCGATTGAAGCGCTCCGCCAGGAGTAGCGGTACCGCGGACGTTACCACCCCAATCAGGTCGCTTCGAGCGGCCGGACTGCGCCGTCGTAACATAGAGGTTTGCGCGGCTTCTTTACACGGCTTCAGCCTGAATTTACTCGCATCCTCCTCATCGAAAGCGGCGGACGCAGCCTCCTTAACAGTTATCTTCCCGCTCTCCAGCGCGCGCACGGCAGCGGCGTGATCGTCGATCTGGTGACCTGCTTCGCGGGCCTGCCGGAAGGCTTTCAGGACGCCGGAACCGTCTACCGCGTCGGCAATTTCACTTCGCCTGACGCGCGCACCGCCCTCGTCGCCGAATTGAAAGCGAACGGCTATGCCGCCGCCGGAATGATCTGTTCCAGCGAGGCCATCATGACCAAATGGAAATGGATGCTTGCCACGCGCCTGCCCGTCAAGATCTTCGTCATTAATGAAAACGCCGACGTCTTCTGGCTGGATTGGGCGCACGCCGCCGTCATCCGCCATTTCGTTCTCTTTCGCGCCGGCCTGACAGGGGCGGGTGCGGTTCCAACCATTGCCCGGCTGCTCCTCCTGCCGTTCACGCTGGCGTTTCTGATTGCCTACGCCGCCTGGGAGCACGGTAAGCGGCGGGCGCGAATCCTCATTGTCTAAGGAGAATCTATGAAAGCCGTATTTGTCGAACAACCCGGCGGCGTCGAAGCGCTGCGGTATGCGGATCAGCCCAAGCCCGTGCCCGGCGACGGCCAGGCCCTCATCAAGGTCTCCGCCTCGGGCGTCAACTTTATCGACGTGTACTTCCGGACCGGCCTCTACAAGGCGCCATTACCCACAATCCTCGGTATGGAAGGCGCGGGCATGGTCGAGTCGATCGGCACCAGCGTCACGTCCTGCAAACCCGGCGACCGTGTAGCCTGGGCCATGGCCAGGGGTTCCTACGCGGAATATGCCGTCGTACCCGCCTGGCAGTTGGTCCAAATTCCAGACGGCGTCGATTACGAAACGGCTTCCGCTTCGATGCTCCAGGGCATGACGGCGCATTACCTGACGCACTCCACATTTCCGCTCACCAAAGCACACACCGCCCTCGTCCACGCCGCCGCCGGCGGAACCGGCTTGCTCGTCGTGCAGATGGCCAAGAAACTTGGCGCGCGCGTGATTGGAACCGTATCCACCGAAGAGAAGGCTGCCCAGGCCCGCGCTGCCGGAGCCGACCACGTGATCCTTTACACACAAAAGGATTTCATCGCCGAAACCAAAGCATACGCAGGTGCGGTCGACGTGGTGTACGATTCGGTGGGCGCCACCACGTTCCAGAAGAGCCTGGAAGTGCTCAAGCCGCGTGGAATGATGGTTTCCTTCGGCCAATCCAGCGGACCGGTCGCTGCCATCGAGCCGTTGCTGCTCAATCAAAAAGGCTCGCTCTTCCTGACCCGCCCCTCCCTTGGCGCCTACGCTTCCACACGCGACGAAGTCGAAGAGCGGGCAGGGGATGTGCTCCGATGGCTCGCCGATGGCAGCCTGAACGTCCATATCGGAGGGCGCTATCCGCTGGCGGACGCCGGCCGGGCGCAGTCCGACCTCGAATCGCGTAAAACTACCGGTAAGCTATTGCTAACGCTCTAGAGGCACTCGTTTTGGCCCCACACCCGTTTCGCGACTAATGGATTCAATCGAAACAGGATGAAGCCGACGCCAGCCGCCTGCTACAATTAAGATGTATCCGCCCGAAAGCCCATGACGGAATCAGAAAAACGCAGACTCGCCCTCAACGCTCGGCTTTCCGAGCATAAGATCGACGCGCTGCTCGTCACGCACGGGCCCAACGTACGATATCTTACTGGATTCACCGGCTCGAATGGCCTTTTGCTCATTCGCCCGGATGCCGCCGTATTCTTCACGGACCCACGCTATACCATCCAAGCCTCCGAGGAAGTCGACTGCAAAGTCGAAATCGTCAAAAAAGGACCGCTGGTCGAGGCGGCTGCCTCCCTCGCGAAGCGTTGGAAGATCAAGCGCTTAGGCTTCGGAAGCGGCCACGTCACCGTCGACGCCTACGAGAAGCTGAAGTCGTCTCTGCCGCTCGGCGTGACGCTCCGTCCGGCTTCCGGACTTGTCGAGGCGCTCCGCCTCATCAAGTCGAACGACGAAGTCGACGCCATCCGCCGCGCCGTCGAAGCGAACTCTAAAGCGTTCCAACATACGGTGCCCCTGATCCGGCCCGGCCCCCGCGAATCGGATGTCGCCGCGGAACTGGAATTCCAGATGCGGCGCAACGGCGCCGAGAAACCGGCGTTTGAAACGATCGTTGCGGCCGGCGTTCGCAGCGCTCTTCCGCACGCTCTTCCGACCAGTCATCGCCTTGCCAACAATGAACTACTATTGATTGACATGGGCGCGACCCTGGACGGCTACACCAGCGACATGACCCGCGTGGCCTACCTCGGGACAGCGCCGCAGAAGGTGAAGCGGATGTACCGGGCGGTGCTCGAGGCGCAAAAAGCCGCGATCTCGATCATCAAGGAAGGCGTCACCGCCGGGCAGGTCGATAAGGCCGCCCGCGATGTATTGAAAAAGCATGGGCTCGACAAGAGTTTTGTCCACTCTACCGGACATGGTCTGGGCCTCGAAATCCACGAAGCGCCGCGGATCGCGGCCGGCGAGAAGACCAAGCTCGAAGCCGGCATGGTGATTACGATCGAACCCGGCGCGTATGAAGAAGGGTTCGGTGGAATCCGCATCGAGGACACGGTCCTTGTCACCCGCTATAGCCGGGAAGTGCTGACGCCGACGCCCAGGGAGCTGATCAATCTTTAATGACGATCGAAGAGATCAAGGAATTGCTCGCTGTTTTTAACGAAAGTGGCGTGGCTGAACTCGAAGTGCAGCGCGGCGAGAACCGCGTGCGGATTCGCCGGTCAAGCGGAATCCAGGACCTCGTCATGCCGCCCGCCGCGCCCATTCCGTACCCGCTGCCGCCTGCCATGCCCGTTCCGCCGAGCGCTTCGCCCTCGGTGATGCCGGTGCCTCCGGCCACGCCGGCGCCCAAATCCATCGAAGCCGACGACCATCTTGTAAAGTCACCCATCGTCGGCACCTATTACGACGCGGCCAAGCCCGGTGATCCTCCTTTCGTCAGAGTCGGCGACGCCGTCGAAATCGGCCAGGTCCTCTGCATCATCGAGTCGATGAAGCTGATGAACGAAATCGAAGCCGAAGCCGCGGGCACCGTCACCGGCAAACTTGTCGAAAACGGCCGTCCGGTGGAGTACGGCGAGGCCCTCTTCTCGATTCGGCCCCGCTAGCCGGACCCCGAGCGCCGATCATGTTCAAAAAGATTCTTATTGCCAATCGCGGCGAGATCGCGCTGCGCGTGATCTGCGCGTGCAAAGACCTCGGCATCCAGACGGTCGCCGTCTATTCCGAAGCCGACCGCTACGGCCTCCACGCCCGCTTCGCCGACGAAGCCATCTGCATCGGACCCGCCAAAAGCGCCCGCAGCTACCTCGACATTCCCAGCGTCATCAGCGCCGCCGAAATCACCAACGTCGACGCCATCCACCCCGGTTACGGCTTCCTCAGCGAAAACGCCGACTTCGCCGAAGTCTGCGAAACCTCGGGCCTCAAGTTCATCGGACCCAAACCCGACGTCATCCGCCGCATGGGCCTGAAGCAAATCGCCCGCTCGGTCATGGAAGAAGCCGGCGTGCCGATTCTGCCCGGCTCCAAAGGCGTCCTCCAGACCATGGAGGAAGCCGAAGAACTCGCCGAAAAGATCGGCTATCCCGTCATCCTCAAGGCTTCCGCTGGTGGCGGCGGACGCGGCATGCGCATCGTGCGCGAGAAAAGCGAACTCCACAACTTCCTGCCCGCGGCTCAGGCCGAGGCGGCAGCCGCATTCAACAACGGCGACGTCTACATGGAGAAGCTGGTCGAATCGCCGCGCCACATCGAATTCCAAGTCCTCGCGGACCAGCATGGCAACGTAGAAGTGCTCGGCGAGCGCGAGTGCTCGATTCAACGGCGGCATCAGAAGCTGGTCGAAGAGGCGCCGTCGACCGCCGTCTCCCCCGAACTCCGCGAGCGCATCTCAGAAGCCCTCCGCGTGGCCATGAAAGCCATCGGCTACACCAACGCCGGCACCGTGGAATTCCTCATGGATCAGCAGGGCAACCTCTACTTCATCGAAGTCAACGCCCGCATCCAGGTGGAGCATCCGGTCACCGAAGCCATCACCGGCACTGACCTCGTCAAAGCCCAGATCCGCATCGCCGCCGGCGAACGCCTCGAAGAGGTAATTCCGCTGCCGACCACCATCCGCGGCCACGCCATCGAGTGCCGCATCAACGCCGAACATCCGGAAACCTTCGTGC
>JBDTTK010000386.1:0-4887 GCA_039930685.1 Bryobacteraceae bacterium
GCGGAGGCGGCTTCGAAGCCGGCGTCGCCGGCGCGGGCGGCGCTGGGATCTGCGGTCCGACGAACGCGACCGTTGTCCGCGGCCCCGGCTTGATCGGATCTACTTTGGGCAGCGGTGCCGCTCCGAAATCGAACAGGCTTCGCATTGCGCCTTCGGCCGACACCTTCTGCAGCCGCGCCAGCCGCTCAATCTTCAAGGTCGGATCCACCGTCGTGAAGTCGACGGCTTCCTCGCCCCGCTTCGGCTTGAGCGAAGGATGGAACTCCTCGAGCGATCCGCGTCCCGCATTGCTGAGTCTCGCCTGCTGCGCCCGCGTCTGCGGACGGTTTGCGTCCACCGTCCCCGGTGCCGCTCTCGGCGGAATCGGCACGGGCGATGCCTTGGATCCGCTCGGCCGCGCCGCGGAACTGGTCGCGACGCCATCTGGAATCGACGGGCCGCTGTTGTACCAAACGACGCCCACCAGCACCACTACCAGGAACCCTAATACCGCTGTTCGCTTCGGATCCGCGCCCATCGTGATCTTCATTGGCCGCTCCGATCCGCGGGCGCCGTGGACGCCGCCGCGGCCCGCGGACCAGCCGTCGCAGGCGCATCCGCCGATTCCGCCGGCATCCCCGGGACAGGCGGCAGCGCGCCGCCGTCTTCGCGGACAAACGTATTGATCTTCATGGCCACATTCAGCCGGTTGCCGCCCTGCTGCGGAGCCGCATTCAGCGTCTCAATGATCAGCAGCCGCTGCGAGCGATCCACCTGCGCGATAAACCGCATGACGTCGGCGTAGGTGCCTTCGTAATTCGCAGTGATGCTCATCATGCTGAGCGTGTCCGAACCATCGATCGGATCGGTCACGTAGGCAATCTCGCGTGGCGTCACCTGCGCGGTCTTCGCCATTGCCACCAGATCGCTGACTACCGTCGAATACGCGCTGCGGCGCGCAAGAAAATAGCCGGACAAGAACTTGTCGCCCTCAGCACGCCCAAGGTCTACCTTCGCGGCGACCTGCTTCGCTTTCAGCAGCGCGTTCTTTCTTTGAACCACCTGCTGGCGAAGCGAGGTCAGTTCCTGTTCGAGGTCCTCCGGCGAACCGCCCCACCACCCCATCGCAATCGAAAACACCACGAGGTTCGCGAGCAGCAGGACGCCGACGATGATCCGCCCAGCGAGCTTCGGATCCTTGCCGAGGACGCCGGCGCGGCCCAGTGATCCGATAGACGCCCCTGCCAGTTCTTTAAAGTTTTTGGGCATAGCTCACACTGATGCGCGCGCGGTACAGCGGATCGTTCTGTCCCGGCGGAAGTTGGGTATGGATCGTCGTGGGCCCGAACATCGGCGCGCCCTCCAGGCGGCGGATGAATTGGATGACCGGCTCCGGCGACTTCGCGCCGACCACCATATCGAGCAACACTTCATTGCGCGAATTGATGTTCGGCAGCCGGACCGTGATCAGTCGGACGTCGGCCGGCATCACCTGACCGATGTCCGCGAACATGCGGGTCCAGGAAATGCTCTTCCGGTTGATGAGCGTGTTGAGCAACAGGCTGCGTTGCAGGACCTCGGCGTTTTCCGGCTGGCGCATCGCGCCGTCGATCTTCGCCTGCTCCGTGTTAAACCGCATTACTTCTTTGTTCAGGACCTCAATGGCATCGCGCGTCTCCGACATCCGTGCACGCTCGCTGAACACGAGGAAGGTCTGCAGCGCCAGCAGTGCCGTCAGCACGCCGCCCATCGCAATCGTCGCCACCAGAATCGGACGGTCGCGGCGAAACGGCTCGCTCGCCAGATTAATCGGAACTCTCACAGCGCTCTCTCCAGATAGCCGAATAATCCGGCATTAAATGCGCTGGGTGCGCCCAGCTTGCCCCGTAGCGGCTCAGCCGGAATCGCTACCCGCTGCAGAAATTCGGGCGCCGCGCCGAATCCGCAATGCAGGATCTTATCGGGCGGCGCCGCCAACTCGTCTTCGACATACGCGAGCGTCGGGTAGAGCACCGCGAGCACTTCCTCGGCGTCGCCTTCATCGAGATGCACGCAGCGCACCAGACGCAGCGCATTATTGTCGAGAACCATCACTGTCAGGACAAGTCCGCTGAGCTTCATCACCACGCAAATGCCCGGCTCCCGAACCATGTCGAGCAGCGCCAGCGGCGCCACGGTGATCTCGCCCGGCAGAAATCCCGCTTGGCGGAACAGCGTCTCATAGCGCGCCAGCACCTCGAACGATACCGTCGCCGCCACGACCTGCACCCGGTTCTTCTTCGACGCCTGCACGTAGTAGCTGACCTGCGCCGCGTCCACATCGAACGGCACGCTCTTTTTGATCCGGAAGCGGACCAGCGGCAGTTGCTCCTCAGCGCTCGACGGGAACGTGTCGAAGTCGAGGACCGCAAGCCTCGCCGCATAGTCCGGAAGGATCAGTGCGGCCCGGCGCTTTCGATTCCCGTTCACGGGAAAGACGGCCGACAAAGTCGCGGCCACCGCGGAGGAGTCTCGCAAGTTGTCTTCGAGCGGCGAGGCGACCAGCGTGCCCGGCGCGAAATCGCGAAACGCCGGCTGAAAGCCGGAACCTTGCGCCGAGGCGTACGCGAGGCCCGCTTCCGAAAGCTCGAAGGCATAGGCCGCCGGCGGATCCTGGACGAGATTCTTAATGGAGTCGATGATGCTCATGCGTTCGCAATCGAGGCGTCAGCCTTCGATAAACGTCACCTTGTTGATCTCTTTCAATGTCGTAATTCCCAGCCGCGCCTTCTCGAGCGCCGACTCGCGCAGGAATGTCATTCCCTCGCCTGCCGCCTGACGCCGGATCTCCGACGCCGGACGCTTGTTCAAAATCATTTCGCGGATTGGTTCCGAAAGATCCAGCAATTCATGGATCGCCGTTCGGCCCCGGAACCCCGTTCCGCCGCACTCGAAGCAGCCCGCGCCCTCGTAGAACGGCACGTTGCGCCACTCCTCAACGTTGAGGCCGCTTTCGATCAGGTCCGCCTCTGTCACGGGCGAAGCCGTCTTGCAATGCGGGCAGATGATCCGGACCAGGCGCTGCGCCAGGATGCAGTTCAGCGCCGAGACGAAGTTGTACGCTTCGACGCCCATGTTGAGGAAGCGCCCGAGAACATCGAGTACATTATTCGCGTGGACCGTCGTGAACACCAGGTGACCTGTGAGCGCCGCGTTGATCGCGATCTGCGCCGTTTCCTGATCGCGAATCTCGCCGACCATGATCTTGTCCGGATCGTGGCGCAGAATCGAACGCAGGCCGCGCGCAAACGTCAGGCCCTTCTTCTCATTCACAGGGATCTGCGTGATGCCCTTGATCTGGTATTCGACCGGGTCCTCAATGGTGATGATCTTGTCTTCGTCGTTCTTGATCTCGCTCAACGCCGCGTAGAGCGTGGTCGTTTTGCCGGATCCCGTCGGCCCGGTCACCAGAACCATGCCGTACGGTTCCTTGATGTACCGGCGGAACTTCACCATGTCGCTTTCCGCGAAGCCAACCACCTCAAGCGACAGCTTCGAGAACTTTTCGCTCATCGATTCTTTGTCGAGGACGCGGAGCACCGCGTCTTCGCCGTGAATCGTCGGCATGATCGACACGCGAAAATCGATCAGGCGCGTCTTGTACCGCACGCGGAAGCGCCCGTCCTGCGGAATGCGGCGCTCGGCGATGTCCAGCTCCGACATGACCTTGATGCGCGAAATGATCGTCGAATGCCAGTCCTTCGCAATGGGCGGCATCGCGTAGTGCAGCACGCCGTCGATGCGGTACTTGATGGCGACTTCCTGATCGCGCGTCTCGATATGGATATCCGACGCGCGCCGCTCCAGCGCATTGAAAATGGTGGTATCCACCAGTTTGATGACCGGCGCAATGTCGGAATCGCCCGCCGCCATCCGGTCGATCGAGAGCGTCTCGTCCGGGTTTTCCTCGTCCACGACGACGTCCAGCGTGAAGCCTTCCGTCACCTCTTCGAGAACCCGCTGCGACTGCTCGGTTTTCTTGAGCAGGTCGGAGATCTGCGACAGCGTGGCGACCTTGACGCGGAGCTTCTTGCTCAACAGCAGCGCCAACTCGTCGATGAGGTTCAGATTCCGCGGATCCGCCAGCGCGATCTCTAGCGTCCCGTTCTCCGCCTGAATCGGCACAAAATTGTACCGGAACATCAGATCCACCGGCACTGACGTGAACAGTTCGTGGTCAATGCGCACCTCGCGCAAGTCGACGAACTCGCAGTAGTAGCGCTCGGCGATTGCGCGCGCGGACGCCGCTTCCTGCGTCGGGTCCTTCGGTAGCGCTTTGTCGATAGTGGCCATGCGTCCCTAGTTCATTGAATCGGCGAGCGAGAAAATCGGCAGATACAGCGACACCAGCACAAACGCCACGAAAATGCCCATGAAAATCATGATCGCCGGCTCAATCAGGCTGAGCGTCGCCGTGACGTTCGTGCTCACGTCTTCTTCGTAGAATTCCGCCACGCTCGAAAGCATGGCGGGCAGCGCGCCGGTCGATTCGCCGACCTCCATCATGTCGAGCGAGAGGCCGGGGAAGATCTTGGTCTGCCGCAGCGAATGCGAAAGCGGCTGGCCTTCCTTCACCAGTTTCACTGCCTTCGCCAGCGTCTTGCGCAGGATAATCGCGCCCAGCGATTCCGACGAAGTCTCAAGCGCAGGCAACAGCGGGATGCCGCCTACCAGCAGCGTCGACAGCACTCGCGAAAACTGCGCGACCTGATACTTGATCCAAATATCGCCGAAGATCGGCGTCTTCAGAATCGTGCGCTCCAGCATCTCGCGGCCGGTTTCCGTCCGAATCCACGCCCGAACGCCGAAAGCCGCTCCAATCAGCGCCAGAAATCCGACGATCACGTAGTTCCGCGCCGTTGTGCCGAC
>JBDTTK010000387.1:0-4883 GCA_039930685.1 Bryobacteraceae bacterium
GAACCTGTTCGGCCGTGAATGCGTTAACCTTGGCGGCGACTACGGGTGCAACGTCCACGCTTGGCTTCTTGTGTCGATGGATCACGGCTTTCGGCTTCGCAGTAGTCGTTTCGGTTGTCGTTACCTTCTTCGCTCGCGGCTTTCTTGCCGGGGCGGCCTTTGGAACGGGTGCCGATAACTCTTTCGACACGACGGGCTCGATCTCAGTTTTCTTCTTGGGCATTGTCAATCAGGATCTCTTCACGGAGGGGGTACTTCTCGGTACTTCTTCGCATAATATCATTTCCGCAAACAGAATGCCTGCACAATGTTTCAGGAGCGTAATTCACCGCACACTGCTTTAAGGTCCTATAATTGCTGCATGGCCCAAGTCGCGCGCTCGCAACCCGTTTACGATGTAGTCATCATTGGATCGGGAGCCGGCGGCGGAACCGTCACCAAAGTCCTTGCGGACCTGGGTGTCAGTGTCGCCCTCATCGAAGCCGGTCCGATGCTGAATCCCGCGAAGGATTTCAAAGAACATAAGTGGCCGTATGATTACCCTCATCGCGGAGCCGAAGAGGATGGCGCAAGCTACTTCGGACGCGGACGCGGATTCGGCTGGTTCACCGCCGCCCAGGGAGACTGGACACTCGAAGGTGAGCCGTACACGACAGCCCCCGGCTCCAGCTTCCGCTGGTTTCGATCGCGAGTCGTCGGCGGACGGACGAATCATTACGGCCGAATCTCCCTGCGCTTCGCCGACTACGATTTGAAGTCGTACACGCGAGACGGCATTGGCACCGACTGGCCCATCACTTACGACGAACTGTCGCCCTATTACGACAAGGCCGAGGCCTTCATCGGCGTCACCGGTTCGAAGGAAGGAATCCGATCGGCGCCGGACGGCGTTTTCCAGAGGTGCCCACCGCCGCGCGTCCACGAGAAACTGATTCAGAAGGCAGCCACGAAAGTCGGCGTGCCGTGCATTCCGGGCCGGTTGGCTGTAATTACTCAAAAAACGAACGGCCGTCCAGCCTGCCACTATTGCGGCGAATGCGGGCGCGGATGCGTGACCGCATCGAACTATTCCTCTAGCCAGGTCCAGATCTTTCCCGCCCTCAAGACCGGACGCGTCACCCTGATCACCAATGCGATGGCGCGCGAAATCCTTGTCGACGACCAGGGAAAGGCGAAGGCCGTCTCCTACATCGATAAAGCGACTCGTACGGAGCGTCAGATCAAATGCCGCACCGTGGTCGTCGCAGCCAGCGCTTGCGAAACCGCGCGCCTGCTCATGAACTCGAAGTCGTCAAAGTATCCCAATGGCATCGGCAACGGCTCCGGCCAACTCGGCCGCAATCTTGTCGACTCCACCGGCTTCTCCATGGGCGCGCATATTCCGGCGCTCGAAGGCCTCCCCCGCTACGACTCGGACGGCATGGGCGGCGGACACGTCTACATGCCCTGGTGGCTCTGGGACAAGAAGCTCGATTTCCCCCGCGGCTATCACATCGAAGTCGGCGGCGGATACGGAATGCCCGGCGTCGGTAGCTTCTCCGGAATCGCCAACCGCGTCGAGGGCTACGGCGACTCGCTCAAGAAAACGATTTACGACAGTTACGGCACCAATGTCGGGCTTTCGGGTCGCGGAGAAATGGTTCCGAACCCGGATACGTACTGCGAAATCGATCCGAATGTCGTCGACAAGTACGGCATTCCGGTGTTGCGCTTCCATTACAAGTGGACCGAGTACGAGTTGAAGCAGGTCGACCACATGGAGCAGACCTTCACCGAAATTCTCGAAGCGATGGGCGGGAAGATACGCAAGCCTGAAACACCCATTCCGGCGGAAAAGAAGATCTCGACTGGCGGCGAGATTATTCACGAAGTCGGCGTCGCGCGTATGGGCGACGATCCGAAAAAATCGTATCTCAACAAGTACTGCCAATCGCACGAAGTGAAGAACCTCTTCGTCGCCGACGGCGCGTCGTTCGTAAGCAACCCGGACAAAAATCCGACGCTTACGATTTGCGCCCTGGCTTGGAGAACCTCGGACTATCTGGCAGAGGAGCTGAAGAAACGCAATGTCTGAAACTCGTCGGGAAACTCTGATCAAGATCGCGAGCGCGGTGTCGCTCGCGAACCTCGCGCAGCCCGCGCTCTCGCAGACGCAGGCGGAGCATGTGCACCAAGCCACGGCTCAGGCGAAGGCCGCGGGCGGCACGTACAAGCCGAAGCTTCTCACTGCCCACGAATTTAAGACGCTGCAGGTGCTCAGCGAATTGATCGTACCCGGCGCGTCCAAAGGCAACACCGCCGAATTCATCGACTATCTGTGCCACAACAACAAGGATTTGGCCGCGATCTATACGGGCGGCCTGTCCTGGCTCGACGCGACCATGCAGAAGCGCGCCAGCGCCAATTTCGTGGATTCGAAGCCGGCTCAACAGACCGAATTGCTGGACCTGATCGCGTATCGCAAGAACGAGGAATCGAATCCCGAGCTAGGACCGGGAATCCACTTCTTCCGCTGGGCGCGGCGCATGTCGGTTGACGGCTACTACACCAGCGCGGCGGGCATCAAGGAGGTCGGATTCCTCGGCAACGGCGCAAGTTCCAAGTTCGAGGTCAAGCAGGAGTTGTACGATCAGGTCCTGCGCAAGGCAGGCTTCGCTTAGGCCGTAGTCGCGGCGTGCGATCGAGACGCAGCAGATCCGTCATTCCCCGCTCTGCTGCAGAAGCTTTGCGACCAACGCCGTCCAACCCGTCTGATGACTGGCGCCTAGGCCTGTTCCGTTATCCCCGTTGAAGTACTCGAAGAACGGGACATAGTCCCGGAAATTCGGGTCGTTCTGAAAACGCTCGTTCCCTCCGAAAACCGGACGGCGTCCGCCCGAGTCCAGCAAGAACAGGCGGGAGAGCCTGCGCGACAACTCGGCCGCGACTTCCCGTAGCCGTACCCGCCGTCCACTTCCAGTCGGAAATTCGACGACAAAGGATTCGCCGAAGTAGTAGTCGAATTTCTGAAGCGATTCGATGATCAGATAGTTTGGCGGGAACCAGACCGGCCCCCGCCAGTTGGAGTTCCCTCCGAACATCCCGCTCCGCGACTCCGCCGGTTCATAATCGACTCGATACGCCATGCCGTCGACGTCGAGGCGATACGGGCTCTGCTCGTGCCTCTTCGACAACGACCGAATTCCGTGCGGCGACAGGAACTCGGTCTCATCGAGCATCCTCTGCAGAATCCGGACCAGTTTCCCCGGCGTCACCATCGAGAGCATCCGCCGTTCGTCCGCGCCGGATCGCGTCATCGAGGCGATGTTGCCGCACAAATCTTTGCGGTTCTTGAGGAACCACTCCATCCGTTTTTTGAAACCCGGCCGACTGTCGATCAGTTCCTTGTCCAGAACCTCGACGGCGAAGAGCGGTATCAGTCCGACCATCGACCAGACGGTCATCGGCAAATGGGTGTTGTCGGGAAAGCGTAGACAATCGAAATAGAAGCCCTCGCCGTCATCCCATAAACCGTCTCCGCCGAGGCGGTTCATGGCGTCCGCAATATGCAGAAAGTGCTCGAAAAACTTGCTTGCGACATCTTCATACACATGGTTGGTCCGGGACAATTCGAGCGCGATTTTGAGCATGTTCAGGCAGAACATTGCCATCCAACTGGTTCCATCCGACTGCTCGAGGACGCCGCCGGTCGGTAATGGTGCGGAACGGTCGAAGACCCCGATGTTGTCGAGGCCCAGAAACCCGCCTTCGAAGATGTTATTCCCGGCCGAGTCCTTACGGTTCACCCACCACGTAAAATTGAGCAGCAGTTTGTGGAACGCGGCCTCCAGAAACGACGTGTCGGCGCGTCCGGTCAGCTTTCGGTCGATCTGATACACGCGCCAACAGGACCACGCGTGTACCGGCGGATTCACGTCGCCGAACGCCCATTCGTACGCGGGTATCTGCCCGTTCGGATGCATGTACCACTCACGGAGCAGAAGCGAGAGCTGGCTCTTGGCGAACCCCGGATCGACCAACGCCATGGGGATCATATGGAACGCCAGATCCCACGCCGCATACCACGGGTATTCCCATTTGTCCGGCATCGACACGACGTCCTCATTGAAGAGGTGCGTCCACGAACTGTCGCGTCCGGACTTTCTTTGCTGAGGAGGCGGCGGCTGCGCCGGATCCCCCATTAGCCAATCCTCGACCACGAAGTGGTAATACTGTTTCGACCACAGCAGCCCCGCGAAGGCCTGCCGCTGCACGTTCCGTCCGTCGCGAGACAGATCGGGAGGAGCAAACGAGTAAAAGTCGTCGGCCTCGGCGATCCGGTCGGCAAAAATCTGGTCATGATCCAGCACGGGCGCGGAACGCGCGCGAGAAAGGCGGAGATGAATGGACTTCGTCTCGCCGGCCGCCAGTGGGAGCGCGTACCACGCCGCCGCCTTGGTTCCATATTCGCTGGGATTCACGGCCCCGCTCACGCCTGCTACGACAACGTCGTGAAACGCATCCTTGAAGAATCCATCGCCGTAGTGCCAAAGCTTTTGGGAATTCGTTTCGTTTTCCGTAAAGAGCAGCTTGAAATCCTCAAAGGGCTCCACGTCAAACTGAAATTCCCCCAGGCTTTCGTCATGCAGCGCGATGCTGGTTTCGCCGGCGCGCCAAAGCCGCGGCTTCTCGGCATTAAACGTCCAGGACCAGGTATTCCGGAACCAGATCTGCGGGAGTAAATGCAGCAAGCTGGGCTCGGGTCCGCGATTGACTACAGTAATCCGGACCAGGATGTCGTCGACCGTGGCCTTCGCGTACTCGGTGAAGACATCGAAATACCGGTCGCCGTCGAACACTCCCGTGTCGAGAATCTCGAATTCCGGGTCGAGCTTTCCACGCTT